>DATNOW010000206.1:0-3202 GCA_036703515.1 Chroococcidiopsis sp. | reverse complement strand
ATATCTGGCTGGTCTACCCGCCCATCGCCATGATGGCCGAACGGGCCGGAGCGATCGCCGCCCATCCCAAGATGGCCCTCGCTGCCCTCGATCGCGAAGCCAGCATTTTGGTCTATCCCGGCGGTGCGCAGGACGTGTTTCGCCCGTTTCACCATCGCGATCGCATCCATTTGGCCAACCGCAAGGGCTTTATCAAAATTGCCCTTCAGCGCCACCTGCCAATCGTTCCCGCCGTTTCTTGGGGAGCCCATGATACCCTGGTGGTCTTAGCCGACATTTATCCGCAGATGCGACAGCTACACGAGTGGGGCATGCCCTGGATTTTTGGCATTGATCCCGAAGTTTTTCCGATCTATCTAGGTTTGCCATGGGGTCTGTCGATTGGCCCACTGCCCAACCTACCCTGGCCCTGGCCGATGGCCACCCGCGTTGGCGCACCGATCTATTTCGATCGCTATGGGGCAGACGCCGCCCGCGATCGCACCTATGTCGATGCCTGCTATGAACGCGTGCGCGACCAAATGCAGCAGGAACTCAATCACCTGATCGCAAAACACAGCTAAGGCGATCGCCCTGATAACAGGATCAACCAGAACGCGTTCCTGTCCTTCTGGCGAAAGCAGGAATCTATAGCAATCCTCAGTACAGTCTGAAATTTGTGGGGCAGGCGTCTCGCCTGCACGGGCAATATGGCCGTCCCAGTTGTCCATTTATCAAGCATATCAAGCAATTTAGATTGCTATATCTTCGCAGACTGCAATGCAGCTTACGGAGAATGCAGGGCGATGCGGTTGCCTTCGCTGTCGATAAACTCGGCCACCCAGCCCAACTCGCCGATCGACGTTTTGGGGTAAAACGTTTGGCAGCCGTTTAGGTTGACCTTCGCCAAAATGTCGTCAATATCATCGACGCTGAAGTAAATCAGCGTCCCGTGGGTCATAGGGACATAGGTTTCGCCCTTGGCCAAAGCGCCGCTGATGCCGGATGCATTTTGATCGAGGGGAAACCACGCCATTTCGTTGCCGTCTATGGTGGCGCGCTCAAAATCATAGCCAAACACCTTTTCATAAAAACCAATGGCCCGATCGAGATCGCTCACCGGAATTTCAAAGTAGCCAACGGGGTTTTTCATGATTCACCTTTGCCTTTGTCCTAAACCAAAGCGAAACTAAAGCCAAAACAAATTTAGTACAAAAGAACTATATTCTCAAGCCCTCTGTTATGGCTTAGTAAGCGGGTTGATTTAGTAGTCCTAAGCGTTGACGACCACTTCTTCTACCGGACGTCGCGCACTAGGGAGGGCTTCTGTCGTCGGATAGCCGAGCCGAAAGGCAAAGGTTGGCTTCCAAGCTGCATCTTTGGTCAACTGTTCTAAAAAATTAGCGGTGGTGGGCGCTTTGCCCAACTGCTGTTCGCGGTCTACCATTTCAGGAAGCTGGTTGAGCGGCTGCATGGCTAACCCTTGCGTTGTCGCCCACAGGTGAATCCGCTGCCAGAGTTGCCCAGCCTGCAAAGCTTGCGGCTGATCATACAAATCTTGAACCGCAATCAAACCAAAAATCGGCGAAGTGGCTAACGCTGTTTTTGTCATGTTTAACCACGATTGATGACGCATCTCAGCCGAAGTAGATGGCAGCATTTTGACAAACGATCGCATCGCCCACGATAAACCCGACGCGTCAATGTAGACACCGCTGCGCTGCGTTTGTAGTTCCTTCCAGCTTGAGCGAAACCAGCGATCGCCATCGTGAGACATCGTGTCATCCGCAATAATCGCAGCCGTGGCCGCGAGCGTCCCTTCTGAAAACAGTTGACGTGCTTCTGCACCATCAAACAAAAACAGCTTTAGCTCAGGATAGTCACGGGTGTTGACAACTAACGACGTTAACGTTTCAGCACTGATAGCGCGCTGTAGATCGTAAGCAGCGCGATTGGTATGACGATTGGGGATGGCATCGTATAGCGCCGAGGGCGATGCATTCGGCGATGTATCGGGTGATAAATTCGGCGATGTATTGGGTGATAAATTCAGCGTTGCCACGCGCTGCATATCCGTAGAATATTGAGTTGTTAAACGACCGGGCACCCGCGTCAGTTGCACGCTATAGCCTTGTGCCTGGGCCGTGAGCAGCATATTTTCGAGCGCACATCCTAGACCAATCCGCATCTCTCGCAGATAAGGATCCATCGCGCCCAACTGCCGACTGGTATCTGCATAGACATCAATTTGAGAACCCTTGATCTGAAATAGCCAAGGCTGCGTGTTATGAGGGTTAGAGGCCAAAATCGCCGCTCGCACCAAGGCTAACGCACCGCTGGGGCTATCTTCACGCCAAGTCTGCCACGGTTCATAGGCCGCACCTGTGCCCGTACTCCACACGCCCCGGTCGTAAGAACGCCAAACGCCCCCCGCTACTAAAACCGTCACGGTGCTCGTCGCTGTGATTTGCAAGAATTTCCGTCGCTTCATTAGGGTTGCTCCTGAGGGTGGGTGGCGATCGCCGAGGGTGGGGTCGTGAGATTGGGCAGAGCGGTGAGATGGGGTAATTCGGCTAACGCGGCGGTGGTCATGTAAGGGCGCATGACTTGCAGCATTAAATTAATCGCTTCTTGAATGGTTTGGGGATTGATCGCCTGATCTTCCATATCTAGAGATGGCAACCAAGCGTCATTGATCAACAAGATGATTTTGATCAGCGCGGGCAACGTCGTCGAATCGTCAAACGGGCGCAAGATGCCGGTTTCCACCAAACCTTGGCAAAACAATTCAATTTCTGCCAACCGCTGCCGATGAATGGTGCGATAGCGCTTTTTTAACTCCGCATCCGCCTGGAATAGCGCAATCTGTTCACGATGGAAGAAGCGATAGTCCCAAAGCAGCCCAAACACCCGCTGCAACCGTTCGTTGAGATGACTCAGCGACGGCTTGACGCTAGGAGTCCAGCCGCCATCCATTTCGCCGATCATGCGCTCTAGGATGGCGCGGATAATCTCTTGCTTATTTCTAAAGTGATAGTAGAGGTTGCCAGGGCTAAGACCCGCCGCATCGGCAATATGGTTGGTCGAAACAGCGGATGTTCCGTGCTGATTAAAGAGCTGAACGGCGGTTTCGATAATTCGAGTCTTTGTCCCCTTGCTGCCCATGCAAACTATTTTAGAGTAATTACTCTAATATCTTAGAGCAATTACTCTAAATGTCAAC
>DATNOW010000205.1:0-3054 GCA_036703515.1 Chroococcidiopsis sp. | reverse complement strand
GGATCGCTCTGGGGATTGCTCTGAGGATTGCTCTGAGGATCGCTCTGAGAACTTTCCTGAAGCCGGTTTTGAGGATGATAATTGCTCTAATGGTGATTCCCCCGGCGCAGTGGAGGGATCTACCGGCGGCGGCTTCAGCCGATAGCCCATGCCATAGACTGTCTCGATGATATCTTCGCTAAGCCCGCCTGCTTTGAGCTTTTTGCGCACATCCTTGACGTGGGTGACGATCGCCCGCTCTGTCGGGGCATTATCCAATCCCCACAGCCTATCTAAAATTACGTCTCGGCTGAAAATCCGATCGGGGTTGCGCAAAAACAGTTCTAGCAGGTTAAACTCAGTGGCCGTTAGGGCGATCGCCTGATCGCCCAAGGTGACACGCCCCGCATCGAGGTCTAAACAGAGGTCGCCCCAGCGCACCATTGCTCCAGCGCTAGGGGCCCCGGCCGACAGCGCAACCTGCCGCCGCAATAGAGCCCGAATGCGGGCCAGCAAAGCTTCTGGCTCGTAGGGCTTAGTTACATAGTCGTCGGCCCCCGCATCCAGCCCCGCCACAATGTCGGCGTTGGAGGTGCGGGCGGTCAACAGCAAAATCGGATTGACGTAGTGGTGCGATCGCAGATGCTGACAAACGCCAATGCCGTCAAGTTTGGGGATCTGCAAATCAAGCAAGATCAGGTCGTAGGCCGTCGCTTGGGTCATGGCGATCGCCATTGCGCCATCGGTGGCCAGATCGACCCCATAGTGATGCGCCATCAGCAGGTCTGCTAGGGCCGCTCGCGTTAAAAAGTCATCTTCTACCAATAAAAGCGTAGCCAGGGACATAGGCAAAAACACAAACAGTAGAACACAACGCCAGATTGATAAATCAATCTCTGCGTAGAGGAGAACGATTCATCACGGAATTGTGATCAGTAGCTGGGTGCCATTGAATAGACTATCTGCGCAGGTTAGGTCGAGGCCCGAAACCTAACGCCCGCAGGGGTTGTGCTAGCGCTCACCCGTCCTACAGTTGAATTAGCTTACTTACTTACTGAGGAGATTTTTACGAAAGCGATGACTAGCGAGAGCGGGCATCAGCCCGCGTAACGGTTTACATCCTACTGTCAGATAGGACGGAGTTGGGGTAACGTAAACCTGTCTTTAGGTTTCTGCTTACCCTTGATTATAAATTTGAGTATAAATTATTCCCTTGTGGGCCAGCCCATTGGGTCAGCCCAGGCTATGGGCGGCTAGGGCTTGAAGCTGCTGGTCATCAAGGCGGCCCGCCTCTGTCAGCGCCGCAATAATTTCAGACAGGGTGAGCACGGCATGGCCGCGATAGCCGCGCTGCTGCAAGCGATCTTTCACCCCTTGCCCATGGTCAATAAACACCACGATATCCGTCACGGTTAAGCCGACCGATTCTAGCTTGGCGGCTCCTTCGAGGGCGCTATTGCCGCTGATCAAAATGTCGTCTACTACGACTGCCGTTTCGCCCTTGCAAAAATGCCCTTCCACCAGACGGCGGGTGCCGTGGGCTTTGACTTCCTTGCGCGGAAAGATCATCGGTGAATTGAGGCGCAGGGCTAGCCCGGTGGCGGTTGGCAGCGCCCCATAGGGGATACCGGCGATCCGATCAAAGCGCAGGGTTTGCAGAATATCGGCGTAGGCGGCAATGACTTGATCAAACACTTGGGGGTTAGAAATAATCGTCCGCAGGTCGATGTAGTAGGGAAACACCGCCCCTGACGCCTGGACGAATTCGCCAAACTGTAGGCAACCAATGTCATAGAGCTGCAAAATTAGGGTCTCATACGGGTGGCGTTTGAGTAAGCAGACATCGGGGCTCCAGGCGGCTGAGGTGGGATGCTGGGTGGCCACCTGCTGGCGGGTTTGGTTGATTTCGTCGCGCAGAGCCTGGATTGCCGTGCGCAGGGAGCGATCGCCTGCTTTTTCACCGGGGATCAGCCAGTCGGGCGGCACCGGAATCAGCAGCCCCGAGCCTTCTTGGTTGAGCCCGGCCTCGAGCAAGGCCGCTAGGTTGCTGCCCTCTTTCCAGACGCTGCGGGCGACAATCAGCCGCTCCGGGGCGGCCATGCGGATGCGCCTTAAGATATCGGCACTGGCTGGGCCGACCTCTAGCGCCACCTGCTCTGGGATGCCCCAGGTTTTGACCTCGTTGACCAGATGCAAATAAAACGGCTGATCGGCGTTGGGGTAGGTCTGGAGCGTCTGCGCCGATGGATTGGTGGTGGTACACAGCACGACGATGGCGTTGTTGGGGTAAACCAAAAAGGGAGCCGCTAGATCTTGCCCGGCGTAGGGGTTGAGGGTGACGGCATCTACCTGCCAATCTCGAAACAGGGTTTGAGCGACGATGGTGCTGCTGTTGAGGTCGCCGTGGTTGGTATCCAAAATCACCGGAATATCGGCTGGAATGGCGGTCAACACGCGAGCCAGCATGTCTAGCCCGGCCGCCCCCAGCAGCCGATAAAACTCGGTATTGATCTTATAGGCGCAGACCAGATCGGCGGTTTCTGAAATCAGCGCCAGCAGCCATGCTTGCAGGTCGCTGAGCGCCTGTTGGGTGATGGCTGAGTCTGATACTTCGGAGTGGGTGGCGTTGGGGCCAGCCGGAGATGCGATCGCTCCATAACAGTCTCCCCACCGTTCAGGGCTGGGATCAAGCCCGACATAGAGCAAACTCTGGTGGCGAGCGATCGCCCCAGTCAACTTTTCAAAAAAATTCATGGATGGTTGGGGTGGCGGTGGTGAACGGTCATGGGGATGCCCCCGGCCGGGCGCAGGGTGATCGACGGCTGGGGAATAATGGCGGCATCGGTGGCCAGGCTAAGCTGCACGCGCTGGGCGATCGCGGCTAGCAGCAGCACCGATTCCATCACTGCAAACCCCTTACCAATACAGGTGCGCGGGCCATCGCCAAAGGGAAAATAGGCGCAGCGGGGCAGCTGTTTCTCCAACTCATCTGTCCAGCGCTCTGGGCGAAACTGGTCGGGCTGCTCAAAATAGCGCGGATCACGGTGCATCACCCAGGGGCTAAAGATGACAATA
>DATNOW010000204.1:0-10372 GCA_036703515.1 Chroococcidiopsis sp. | reverse complement strand
CAATACAGCACCAGAGTAAAGTCGAGGTTAAGAAGCCAAGCGAATGGAGCGAAACCCCAAAAGGACGGTTTCTGAAAATAGGTGTAGGGCTCGCCCAGTCTGCGATTTGCCTGCAACTCGCCTGCAATTTGCCTGCGATTTACCCGAATTGGAGCGCTATGCGGGCGATCGCCATGGAGCGGTGCGGTGGTCGTTTCTAGCCAAGGATGTCAGGATAGATAGGTAGCGTTGAATCCTTGGTGCAGACATCTAGATGAATTATCACGTAATTTATGATGGAAACTGCAATCTATGTGTCAGTTTGGTGCGGTTGCTAGAATCGCTCGATCAAGGCGATCGCTTTTTGTATGCGCCCATGCAGGATCATGACACCCTGGCCCACTATGGCATCACCCCTAAAGATTGCGAACTGGGCATGCTGCTGATCAACGCAGCCCAACCGACAGAACGATGGCAAGGCAGCGCGGCGGCCGAGGAAATTGGTCGGCAGTTACCCCTGGGCGCAACGTTTGTTGCCGCCTATCGCGCTCTACCGGGGCTAAAGTGGGGCGGCGATCGCCTCTACGACCAGATCCGTGACAATCGCTATACTCTGTTTGGCAAACGCGATCGCACCTATAGCTCGCCCTATCCTATTTGCCAATCGGGCAGCTGTCGACCCTAGGGCGGGCAAATTTCTAACCCGAGCCCAGACCGTTGGGCTATCAAATTTTGACCGCAACCTCGACGGGGCGACGCATCTCAATGTGGGGAATGCCAGCCTCGTCAAACTCATCACCGTGCTGCAAAAAACCTAACTTGGCATAAAAAGCCTTGGCGTGGGTCTGGGCGTTGAGCTTCACCTCAGAGATCCCCTGTTCAGACAGCCAGGCGATCGCCTTTTCCATGATGCGTTTGCCAATCCCCTGCCCTCGATAGGCTGACAACACCGCAACCCGCTCAATTTTGGCGAGGCGATCGCTGAGATACCGAATCCGCGCCGTGCCGATGGGCTGCTTCTGATCGTAAACTTGGGCGTAAACAATGATGTGGGTAGCAGCGTCGTCAAGACCATCAAACTCTAGGGCGGGGTCAACCCCTTGCTCTACTTGAAATACGATTTGGCGAATAGACTGAATTTCTGCCGTCGCTTCCGCAAACGAGACCAACTTGAGAGTCAGGTGATTCATTGAAACAGGGGTAAATGCACAAGATAGATTAGCACTAAGGGGTTGGAGTGATAGTCCAACCCCCGCTTGATGGTGATAGCAATGTTTCCGCCTATTGCGGCACGTTTCCGCGTCCCTAGAACGGAATGTCGTCGTAGTCGGCTGATTCGGTGGGCGATGGCGTGTAAGACGACGGAGCCGCCTCAGAAGCTCCCGCTTTGGCAGAGGATTTACCCGCCGCTTTGGGCTTGGCCGCCGCAGGGGCAGAGCGCGCCGGGGCTGGGCTAGATGTGCTGCCCGAGGCGCTGCCCATTGTGCTCGACAAGGCGCTAGGGTCTGCGGTTGAGGTGACGCCTTCTCCCATGCCTAGCTTGTGGATGCGCTGGGCGGTCAGCTCGGCCCGCTTTTCTCGGAAGCCTTCAGGACGATCGATCGTATTCATGCCGAGGCGACCTTCAATGATGATGCGATCACCCTCGTGATAGGTAGATTGAATTTCTTGGGCCAAATTGCCCCAGCCAATGACCTTGAGAGTTGAAGGCGGATCGTCATCCCGCAAACCCTCAAATTTCACCATCATTTCAGCGATCGCCATTTGATCATTGGTATATCGGAGTTGGGGTTCTTGAACGACTTCTGCCATCAAAATGCAGCTATTCATATAGTTGGCACTCCCTGAGTACACCTCATTTTACATCTCCCCTTCGGCATGGAGCGTAGCTACCCCCCCGAATCCACGAATTTGTCCTCGACCTCACTAAGGATGCCCCGAACTAGCGATCGTTCTACCCTTGTACTGGTGGAATCGATCGTTATAGTTTTGCATAAAACTTTAGAATGGTGACGGGGGTTTATCGCATTACCCGCAGGGGCGCTCGCCCCAGACACCCCAGATACCCGTTTCAGAGAATCACGCTCTATGTTTGACGCCCTTTCCGATCGCCTTGAATCTGCTTGGAAAAAGCTCAGAGGTCAAGACAAAATTTCTGACGCCAACATCCAGGAAGCACTGCGAGAAGTTCGACGCGCGCTGTTAGAAGCTGACGTGAACCTGCAGGTCGTCAAAGACTTCATCGCCGATGTCCAAACGAGGGCAACAGGGGCTGAGGTGATTGCGGGTGTCCGCCCCGACCAGCAGTTCATCAAGATTGTCTACGACGAACTAGTCGCCGTGATGGGTGAAACCAACGTGCCCTTGGCTGAGGTTGAGCCAGGGCCGACCATCGTCTTGATGGCCGGGCTCCAGGGTACCGGGAAAACCACCGCCACCGCCAAACTAGCGCTGCACCTGCGCAAGCAAAATCGCAGCACCCTGCTGGTGGCCACCGACGTCTATCGACCCGCCGCAATTGACCAGCTGATCACCCTGGGCAAACAGATTGACGTGCCGGTGTTTGAGCTGGGCAAAGACGCTGACCCCGTCGAAATCGCCCGTCAGGGGGTGGCCAAAGCCAAAGCCGACGGCATTAACACCGTCATCATCGACACAGCCGGTCGTCTGCAAATCGACGCTGACATGATGGCCGAGCTGGCCCAAATTAAAAACACCGTCCAGCCTGACGAAGTGCTGCTGGTGGTCGATGCCATGACCGGGCAAGAAGCCGCCAGTTTAACCCGCACCTTCCACGATCAAATTGGCATCACCGGAGCAATCCTGACCAAGCTAGACGGCGACACCCGCGGGGGGGCAGCGCTGTCCGTCCGCCGGATTGCCGGGCAGCCCATCAAGTTTGTGGGCGTCGGTGAAAAGGTCGAAGCCCTCCAGCCCTTCTTTCCTGACCGCATGGCCTCCCGCATCTTGGGCATGGGCGACGTGCTGACCCTGGTTGAAAAAGCCCAGGAAGAAGTGGATTTTGCCGAAGCTGAAAAACTCCAGGAAAAAATCCTGACCGCCAAGTTTGACTTCACCGACTTTTTGAAGCAAACGCGCCTGCTCAAAAACATGGGCTCCCTAGGCGGCATCATGAAAATGATTCCGGGGATGAACAAGATATCGAGCGAACAGCTGGAAAAAGGCGAAGAGCAGCTAAAGCGGGCCGAGTCGATGATCAACTCAATGACGCCCCAAGAACGTCGCGATCCAGACCTGTTAGCCAGCTCTCCTAGTCGCCGCCGCCGCATTGCCAAAGGTTCAGGCTATGGGCTAGAGGATGTCAGCCGGTTGGTGAGCGACTTCCAAAAAATGCGGACACTGATGCAGCAGATGAGCCAAGGGCAATTTCCTGGCATGCCGGGTATGGGCGGCATGTTTGGCTCGCCAGCGATGGGCGGTGGCGGCGGCGGTGGCCGGGGCGGTCAAGCTCCTCCGGGCTGGCGGGGCTATCAAACTGGTGCACCCAGCCCCAAGAAAAAGAAAGCCAAGGATAAAAAGAAAAAGGGCTTTGGCTCACTGTAATTTCGCAGAAATTTGCAGGGATTTAGCCTGCAAAAATTTGCAGATTGGGCAGATCGGGCACACTCCTAGCGATCGCACGACGTAAGGTGTTATGATCAATAGCTCAAAGCTTAAAATCGCGGGTTAGCCCTGTGCGATCGCCATTGGCTTGGCGCGATAGTTATGCTTTATTACCCAGTTATTTTTTCCAGGAGTGTAGTTTTCAAGCATGATTAAGCTGCGACTGAAGCGCTACGGCAAAAAATTTGAAGCAAGCTATCGGATTGTGGCGGTCAACAGCACCAGCCGTCGCGATGGTCGTCCGTTGGAAGAGCTAGGCTTCTACAACCCGAGAACGGATGAAACCATTCTCAATACTCCCGCCATTGTTAAGCGCTTACAGCAAGGCGCACAGCCGACAGAAACCGTGCGCGACCTGCTCAAGAAAGCCAACGTGTTTGAACAGGTTAACGCCTAAGAACCGCCGTGCTTGATCCCAACGTTACTGACCTCGCCTCTACTCCCCCCGCTAGTCCAGACTATGTTGGTCTAGTGAAGTTTTTGCTACAGCCGTTTTTAGAATCGCCTGAGTCGCTTAAAGTCGATTGCGAAATCTCACCCCGCCGATCGCGGGTGTTGATCCGGTTGGCCTTTGAAGGGGAAGATCGGGGGCGAGTGTTTGGTCGGGGGGGGCGCAACATCCAAGCGATTCGCTCCGTTTTGCAGGCGATCGCCCAGACCTGTGAACATACCGTTCATCTAGAAATCTACGGTGGGCAACCGGCAAACGATAAGCCTCCATCACGGGAGCAGTCCCCAAGAGAGCATTCGCCCCGAGATTATCCACCCAAAGAGCGTCGAGAGGGGGCTCCAGAGCCTCGTTCTTCCAACGCACCCAGACCAGCGCCGCCGCGTCCGCGCAAGGCTGCGCCAGAGTCTTAAGCACTGCGCTAAACTGTGCTAAGCACTGCACTAAGCAATACGAACTGATTAAACCGCAGCGTTGCCTTTTGAAATTGCGCTAGAGCAACGGTTTCAGAAAAAGTTTGGTTTTATTAGGATCCAGGATCCGAGCCAGTTTGTGAAGCGTCGTTGGCCAATGAGAGCGGGCTTAAGCAGGTAGCGAGTATAGGCCGTCGAATTGCCATTAGCCAACACCGCTTCGATCCGTTTTAACGTTACCGAGAATTTAAGGAGGTGAATCGTTCGAGTGGCTGAAGTTCGCTTGGGGGACAGTGAGTCCATTGAGTCTGCGTTGAGACGCTTTAAGAAAAAAATTCAGAAAGCTGGTATTTTATCTGAAGTCAAACGCCGAGAGCGCTACGAAAAACCTAGCCTGCGCCGCAAACGCAAGGTGGAGGCGTCTCGTAAGCGTCGCCCTTAACCCGATTGATACTTTTCATGATCACAGCGTTCGATCACGGTTAAGAGGTAGTTCATTCAGACGCTCAAATTCCAGATCCATCGGAATTTGAGCGTTGTTGTTTTTTATAGGGCCTGCACTTGGCAACCACCGTCACCATTGAGCTACCAACCCCTGATAGTGCGATCGCGCTAGCGGGATATCACGAAGAAAATCTCAAGCATCTCTCGCATCAGACTGGTGCGACCGTTGTGCTGCGCGGTCAAGAGCTTTCAGTGTCGGGAACCGACGCGCAGATTGCCCTAGTCACCCAGCTCGTGCAGCTGCTCAAGCCCTATTGGGGCAAGGGTAAGGCCATCGATCGGGTCGATATTTTGACCGCCCGCCACGCCCTCAACACCCAGCAGCAAGATTCTCTCCAAGAACTCCAGCAAGACGTGCTGGCGCGGACGCGTCGGGGCGAAGAAATTCGGGCCAAAACGGCTAACCAGCGCAAATATATCCAGGCGATCCGCAGCCACGACATGACCTTTTGCATTGGCCCAGCGGGGACTGGCAAAACCTACCTGGCGGCAATGGTGGCGGTGCAGGCGCTGTTGAGCAATCAGGTTGAGCGTTTGATCTTGACGCGCCCGGCCGTTGAGGCCGGAGAAAAGCTGGGCTTTTTGCCGGGAGATTTGCAGCAAAAGGTAAACCCTTACCTGCGCCCGCTTTATGACGCCCTCTACGAGCTAATCGAGCCTGAAAAAATCGCCAGTCTAATGGAGCGTGGCACCATTGAGGTGGCCCCTTTGGCCTATATGCGCGGGCGGACGCTGAATCACGCCTTTATTATCCTGGACGAGGCCCAAAACACCACCCCAGCCCAGATGAAAATGGTGCTGACCCGGCTTGGGTTCCGCTCCAAAATGGTGGTGACGGGGGATGTCACCCAAACTGACCTACCGGCCAATCAGCAGTCTGGCTTGGCGATCGCCCACAAAATCCTGCGCAACGTCGAAGGCATCGCCTTCTGCCAGCTAACCAAAACCGATGTCGTGCGCCATTCCCTTGTGCAGCACATCGTTGAGGCTTATGAGCGTCACGAGGAAGGGCGATAGCACCCTTGGCACTTCAACAGTCTGCGCCCAGCCCTCAAAATCAGAACGAACCGTACTGCCATGACGTGCTACTATGGCAATGTAATCTAGGTTACATTAGCAGACGGCAGTACGAAATTAGACGCTCTGCACTAACAGACAAGCGCAGTCTAGCTCGTGTCTACCCAACTCCTACGGTTGCCAGTGACGTTTGTAGGTGAGTCAGACCCGCGTTAGCGAAAGGCTCGTCACAGATAAAAAGACAGAGCGCCGAATCCGTTAAGCTCAGGCGAAAGGGGATAAGTTAAGCAAATGTTGCCTTAGGCTTCAAAGCTGGCGCTTGCTCTAGAAGGTCTGGCACCGCCACCGTTACCATTGCCTTGGCGAGGTTTCGCTTTATTGACGCGAATTTCTCGACCCAGCCATTCCGCTTTGTCGAGTTCGGCGATCGCTGCGTCTTCTTTGTCTTCATCCTCCATCTCGACGAATGCAAAGCCGCGTTTGCGACCCGTTTCTCGATCCGTCGGGAGGCTGACTCGGACGACTTTGCCGTATTCGGTAAAGATCTCGACCAGATCGTCTTCGGTAGCCTGAAAAGACAGGTTGCCAATGTAAATAGTCACGGTTCTCTCCAAACCAAATCAAGTGAGGGCTAGCTCGGAGAAAGCGTGAGATGCACTTTAGGCAAGGCTCACACGCTCCCTTACCGAACTTTATCTCGCTGTCATCATAGCCCATCTCGGCTTAAATGGCAGCTCATATCAGTAAAAGATGCACATCTTTTTCAAGAATTGTAATTGAAGCTGAGCCGTGTGGACGGGCTTTTTGCCGCGTTGGGCTGGGCAAAATTCGATTGAATTCTCTGGGCAGTGAGCGTTGATGTTTATCTATAGCTGTTGACTACGCGGCTGGTGAGCGCTCCATGGAGGGCTCGAAAAGGCGAGCAAAATGGGGGCGATCGCCCATCCGCGCTAGCGCAGCACGTCGCGCATATAGTCTCCCCAAAGCCCAGCCGCCTGCGAACTGGCCCCCGAGGTGGGGCTATTGTCGTCGTTGCCAAACCAAATTCCTGTCACTAAATCTTGACGCGGCACATAGCCAACAAACCACAGATCGCGGTTGTCGTTGTTCGTGCCGGTCTTGCCCGCTTCCCCCTGCCCAATGGCAGCACTGCGCCCTGTGCCGCTCCGGACAACGCCCTGGAGTAGCTCAGTCATGGTGTCCACCACCTGAGGAGAAAGCACCTCAACGTTGGCGCGGGGATCGTTGGCATAGTCGTAGATCACCCGGCAGGTGCTGAGGTCGTTGCGATCGCTACAGTCACTGCTGTCGAGGATGCGCTTGACCGTGTGGGGGTGATTTTTGACGCCATTGTTGGCCAATACGGCATAGGCTCCGGTCAGCTCTAGCAAGGTAACTTCACTTTGACCTAGGGCCAGACCCGGCACAGCCTGAAGCTCTGAGATAATGCCCATGCGGTGGGCAAGCTGGATGACGTTGCTCAGCCCGACTTGCTGCGCAATCCGCAGGGCAATTGGGTTTTCGGAGCGGGCCAGACCCGTGTACATATCGAGGCTGCCGCCGCCGCTGTGGCAGCCTGAAAACGACTGCCCTTCCCAGTCGAGGGGCGCGCAGGAGTAGCTGGTGCGGGGCGAGATGCCCTGCTCAATGGCAGCCGCATAGACAAACATTTTGAAGGTCGAACCGGGCTGGCGCAGAGCTTGGGTAGCGCGGTTAAACTGGCTGGTTTCATAGTCGATGCCGCCGACGAGGGCTAGCACTTCGGCGGTGCTGCTGTTGAGGGTGACAAGGGCTCCCTGGGAAAAGCCAGAGGATGCTCCGTCGCTTTCGACGGTCGTGCGCAGTTTGGTGTCGGCGAGCTGCTGCATGCGGGGGTCGAGGCTGCTCTCAACAATAAAGTTGCCCTCTTGGGCGAGCTGTTGCCCCAGCAGTTCCTCTAGCTCTAGAAACACCTGACTGTAAAAATAGGGGGCGATGGTGCTACGCAGTTCTTCGATGGCGGCGGGGTTGATGTCGATGCGCGATCGCCTGGCCCGCTGAGCATCTTCGGCAGTAATCCGCCCCTGGCTGGCCATGCGGCTGATGACGCGATCGCGAAACTCGACCGCCGTTTGATAGTCTTGTACCGGGTTAAAGCTATTAGGCGCAGGCAAGATCCCAGCCAGAGTCGCCGCCTCAGACAGGGTCAAATCCTTGGCCGATTTACCAAAATAGAACTGTGACGCATCCTCAAAGCCGTAGGTGCCGTTGCCCAGATAGACCCGGTTGAGGTAGGTCAGCAGCAAGGCATCTTTGCTATAAAACGTTTCTAGTTTGAGGGCAACAATGGCTTCGCGCAGCTTGCGGGCGGCCGAGTCTTCGGTGCCGACATAGTCACGGAAGATATTGCGGGCGAGCTGCTGGGTGATGGTGCTGCCGCCCTCACGGATGCCGCCCCCCCGCAGATTGGTCACCAAGGCCCGCAAAATCCCGATCGGGTCAACGCCCATATGCCAATAGTAGCGCGCATCCTCAGAGGCCATGACGGCGGCGGGCAGGTAGGGAGAATAGTCAGACAGGCGTTTCATCTCCACGTGGGAGCGATTGCGCGGGGTGCGCAGCGGCGTCTCGCCATCGCGGGCGTAGACGACCACCGGCCCCTGCACCGAGTTGGGCAGGGGGCTAACCGAAAAACTCTGCCACTGGAGCAGAATCCACAGCGCGACAAGGGCAGAAATACCGCTGATGCCGTAGAGCCCGTAGCGGATCGCAACGGCATACCACGGCGGCGCATCGACAAACTGCAGCCGGACGGCGGCGGCCAGATCCGGCGGGCCTAGGGTGAGCACGTCGCCGTGGCGCAGCGAGATGTAGCGAACCCGCCGCTTGCCCCGATAGATGCCGTTAGTGGAGTTTTCGTCTTTGAGCAAAAAATGACGCGGATCGTCGCGCTCGCGGGTAACCGATAGGTGAACCTGGCTGACGACCTGATTACGCACCACGATATCGCACGACTGGGAACTGCGCCCCAGCAGGTAGCGATCGCCCAGCAGGGGATAGATCTCGGCTTTGGGCGATTCGCTGTCTTGCACCCACAGCTCAGACACCTTGGCATTGGGCTTGAGCTTGAGTTTAGAAAAGTTAACTCGTGCCTGTTGCACAACCTGAGTCACTCTGCCCAACAGAGTTTTGGGTTGATTGGGCGGTGGGGGGGAAGGGTGGCGTTGAGTCATGGGCAGTTCACAGCAAGGACACCAAGAAGGAAAACACCGAGACGAACCCAAATTTCGGGCGTTTTTGCCACAGGAAATGGTCTAACGTCGCCTAAAGTCGTCTAAAACTGATCGCTGAGAGCCGGGATGCAGCGCTCGCAGAGCAGAGGATGCTCGGTTGATGCGCCAACGTGGGTGGAGTAGTTCCAGCAGCGATCGCACTTTTGCCCGTCGGCATCGACGACCCCAACCCCAAGGCTATCGGTTTGCAGGCTGTATTTCAAATCGGCCAGACCAGCAGGCGTGTCGAGCAGTTCGACCTGGGAGGTGAGCAGCAGGTAGCGCAGCTCATCAACGCGATTCCCCGTAAGGCTATCGCTGGGGTTGAGCGATCGCAGCGTTTGCCGCAGGTCGGCATCGGCCACATACAGCAGTACCTTGGCTTCGAGGGAAGAGCCGATCGCCTTTTCGCCACGGGCTTGCTCCAGCACCTTGTTAACTTCGGCGCGGATTTCGCGCAATTGTTCCCAGGGGCCGGCCAGGGCGGGATTTTTCCACTGGTCGTCGAGCTTAACCCAGCCCGACTCAAACACCGAACGCTGGGGCACCGGATAGGGCAAAAACTGCCAAATGTCTTCGGCTAAGTGAGACAGCACCGGGGCGATCGACCGGGCCAGGTTTTCTAGCGCCACCGCAATCACCGTTTGGCAACTGCGCCTGCGGGGAGCATCCATGGCGCTGATGTAGAGCCGATCTTTGGCAATATCCAGGTAGAAGTTAGACAGGTCAACGACGCAGAAATTTTGCACCGTCTGGAAGAAGCGGAAAAACTGGTAGGTCTCAAAAGCATCAGTGACTTCGGCAAACACCTCGGTCATGCGGTGCAGCATATAGCGATCGAGCTCGGGTAGCTGATCGTAGGGCACGGCATCTTTGGCTGGGTCAAAGTCGTGCAGGTTGCCCAGCAAAAACCGAGCCGTGTTGCGGATTTTGCGGTAAACATCGGCCAGCTGCTTCAAAATTGTCTTGCCGATGGGCACATCAGAAGAATAATCAACCGATGACACCCACAGCCGCAGCACGTCAGCCCCGTAGGGCGGGTCTTGCTTTTGGTTTTTGCCGCCTTCGATCACGATCGCCGGATCGACCACGTTGCCCAGCGACTTGCTCATCTTGCGGCCGTGCTCATCGAGCAC
>DATNOW010000203.1:0-11272 GCA_036703515.1 Chroococcidiopsis sp. | reverse complement strand
TCAGCCCTATGCTCCAACCCATCGTCTGCTGCGGCTGGAATATTTGGCCGAGCAGATGATTGCCCAGGTGGCGCGGTTTGACGTGTTTTTGGAATGGTGGCGCAGTGAGTTAGACCCGCCGCCCGCAGGCGTGGTGGGCTTTAAGAGCATTGCAGCCTACCGCACTGGGCTAGATATTCAGCCCGTGTCATGGGAATCGGCTGAGGATTGTTTTTATGCGATCAAGGCGCAGTATGCCGATGCCCCCGGTGCACGGGTGCGTTTAGCCCATGCGCCCCTGATCGATTTTTTGGTGCATGAAGGGCTAGCGATCGCCGCTCGTTATAACTTGCCGGTGCAGTTTCATACGGGTTTTGGCGACCCCGACCTCGACTTGCGCTTGGCCAACCCGCTGCATCTGCGCCCCTTACTCGAACATCCCAGCTATCGCCAGGTGCCGATTGTGCTACTCCATGCCGCCTATCCATTTATGCGCGAGGCGGGCTATCTGGCAGCGGTTTATCCGCAGGTCTATGTCGATTTTGGGCTGGCGGTGCCGTTTCTCAGCGTTGCCGGGATGCGGCAGAGCATCCAAGCCTTGCTAGAACTCAGCCCGGTCAGCAAAGTTCTCTATTCGTCAGATGCCCACCTGATCCCCGAACTCTATTATCTAGGCGCAAAATGGGGGCGGCAGGCCCTCGGGGACGTGTTGACCCAGGCGATCGCCGATGGTGATTTGACCACTACCGAAGCCGAGACGGCCGCTCAGGCTATTTTGCATGGCAATGCTCACACGCTCTATCGTCTGTAGCGATTAGCTAGGGCAAACCTGCACAAACTAGTGCTGCAAATACAAAAAAGCAGCCCCAAGGAGCCGCTATGTAGACACGCTTATGCTTGCCTTCGGCAAGTTCAAGAGAGAACATAGCACCAAATACGGATTTTTATTTGTTGTCTAGGTTACAGCGATCGCCAGTTGATCGAGGGCTCACTGCGAATGGGTTGCGTCGGTCTGCGGACTTGATTTCCCCAAGGCAAGCTGAAACCCCTTGCCTACATACCATTACCCCCCATTCCTCCAAAGCATCAAGGCACCCAAGCATCAAGGCCAGTTAAAGACGACAGAGCGCCCCACACTAACAAGATTCCTTGCCGCAGAGAATTTTTGTTGATTCCTCACATAAATACGGTGAAATCATGTTAGGAAATAGAGATAATATCGCTCCAGATCATAGATTTAATCATCGGAAATTTTTGGTTCAGCGCACACCACTGTACGCCCCTATACAAAACGTGACTGGTGGGAATTATTGAAGACGCTATTCCAGGCGCTTTCACCAGAATCAGCACCAGAATCAGCCGACATAGCGCTGTAACGTTGTCCTATCGGACATCAACGCCTCTCAACGATTATCCATTCAGATAATCGACTTCTTCCGTAAGGTTGATGTGTTTTTTATATCAGCCCTAGATAATCAAACTGCTTTTCAAGCATGGCCTGGGTGTTCTATCAAAAGGAGTTTAAGCCCATGTGGATTGTTGCCCTTTTAATCACATTATTAGTAACCGCTATTAGCCTGGTGATTATTTCCAAAATTCCGTTTACTGGCGTTGAAATCAATTCTTTTGGCACTGCCTTCGTTTCAGCGATCGTTTTTGGCATCCTCAACGCGCTGGTGGGGCCGGTGCTGCGCTTTTTAGGTGCGCCGTTGACGTGGCTGACCTTAGGATTATTTGCCATCATCATCAACGCGATCATTTTTTCCCTGGCCGCTTGGCTTGTAACCGGCTTCCGGTTGCGGAATGGCTTTATCAGCGCCCTTTTAGGCGCAATTTTGCTGGGTCTGATCAATTCCTTGCTGTTTCAGATCTTGGGTCAGGTATTTCCAGCGGTCGTACCGGCAACCTAATCTCCCATCCAGCCCCGTCTCTAGCGAGTTCCTGTCGAGCGAGTTCCTGTCGAGCGATGGGGGCTCGCTGTTTTGTAGGAACACGTTTATCGAAACACGTTCATCGGAACACGTCCAGCGCATCCCACCAAAAGTGACCGTCACCAAGGCATACTCACCCCTTTCTAATGATGATGATGGGTATTTCTCTATCCATGAAACATGCTCAAAAGCAGCACAAGTGGGTGGCAGACGGTTAATCTAGATCCATGCAGTTAGTTAAACGTAGGGTATCTTAATGAGCGGCAACGTTCTCACAATCGCCGATAGCGATTTCAAGGCTGAGGTATTGGATGCAACGCAGCTAGTCTTAGTGTATTTTTGGGCAGCGTGGTGTGGCCCCTGTCGGCTGATGTCGCCAAGCATCAATTGGGCAGCCGAGCAGTTTGGCGATCGCCTCAAGATCGTCAAAATGGAGATTGATCCCAACCCCCAAACAGTGGCGACCTATAAAGTAGAAGGCGTACCGGCCCTGTTTATCTTCAAAGATGGGCAAGTGGTGAAATCGAGCGAAGGCGCAATTAGCAAGCAAAAGCTAGAGGAATTTTTAGCGGAGGTGCTACCCGCAGCCCACGCCTAGGGCGTATCGAGAGTCTCTCTAGGGTCTCTCTAGGGTCTCTCCGGGGCATGTTCTAGGGTTCTCTAGGGCATGCCTAGGGTATCTCTAGGGCATGTCTGCATTCGTTCCCTGTTGTTTGTTGTCGTCTGCTGTTATGCAATTTGCCCATCGCCTCAAGCCCCTGCAAGCCAACGTTTTTGCCGATATGGATCGGGCTAAGGCCAACGCTCAGGCGGCAGGGAAATCGGTGATTGATCTGTCTTTAGGGTCTTCGGATTTGCCCACGCCGGCCCCCGTGCTAGAGGCGATCGCCCAGTCGTTGCCCGATAGCAGCACCCACGGCTATCTGCTGTTTCACGGCACCCGCGAGTTTCGCGTCGCCTGCGCTCAGTGGTATACCCAAAAGTTTGGCGTGCCGGTTGACCCAGATACCGAGGTGCTGCCGCTGGTGGGCTCGCAGGAAGGCACGGCCCATCTGCCGCTGGCGATTCTCAACCCAGGGGATTTTGCCTTGCTGCAAGATCCGGGTTATCCGTCCCATGCTGGCGGGGTCTATCTGGCCAGCGGGCAGATCTATCCGATGCCGCTCACGGCCGAGCACAACTTTTTGCCAGTCTTTGCCGACATCCCCGAGGCAGTGGTCGACCAAGCGCGGATGATGGTGTTAAGCTATCCCCACAATCCGACGACAGCAACAGCATCGCTGCTGTTTTTCCAAGAGGCAGTCTCGTTTTGCCAGCGCCACAATCTCGCGCTGGTGCACGACTTTCCCTACGCTGATTTATATTTTGAGTCGACTCCGCCGCCCTCTGTGCTGCAGGCCGACCCCGACAAAACGGTGTCGATTGAGTTTTTCACTTTGTCGAAATCCTACAACATGGGCGGCTTTCGGGTTGGCTATGCGGTGGGCAATGCCGACCTGATTCGGGCCCTGCGGCAGGTCAAAGCAGCGGTCGATTTCAACCAATATCGCGGCATTTTGAATGGGGCGATCGCCGCTCTCACAGGGCCCCAAGATACCGTCAAAACGATGGTCGAAACCTTTCGCCTGCGCCGCGACGCCTGCGTTGCAGCCTTGCACGACATCGGCTGGGCCGTGCCTAGCCCCGACGCCACGATGTATCTCTGGGCCAAGTTACCCGCCCCCTGGCAAAACGACTCGATTCGATTTTGCACGCAGCTCGTCGAAGCAACGGGGGTTGCCCTTGCGCCCGGAGCCGGGTTTGGCAAAGCTGGCGAAGGCTATGTGCGCTTTGCCCTAGTGCATGAACCCGCTATTTTGCAAGAGGCGATCGCCCGTATTGCCACATTCTTAAAATCTTAAAACCCTCTTAACAGGGCGCATCGCTGCCCTGCTCAATTCGCCGCTTGGCTTCCTTTTCAAACCAAACGATCACATCCTGCACCGTTAAGTCTTCGATGGTGCGCTGATTTGCGGCTGACATTTGGCTGAGCGGGCGAATCGCAGAAATCACCAGCTGGCTAAAAAAGCTCTTAAACCCGCTATCGAATCCTTTTTCGGGCTGCAAGCTAGGGTCTTGGGCAATCCAGTCAGCAATTTGCTGGGGCTGCAAGGACGCGATCGCCTGCCCCGTTTCCTGGGCAATCTGCTTGAGCGATCGCAGTGAATAGATCGCCACCCGTGCCGAGAAGCGATCGCGGGACGTCATCATGGCGCTATCAACCAGCACACACTCATCAGGCGTCAGAAATTCATTGGGCGGAGGCGATTCTGTCATAGATGAAACTTGGGGGTTAAAAACGCAAAACGGTTGCAGCACGTTATAGACAAGTCGGGATAGAGCAGTCGGGATAGACCAATCGGGCTTAATTGGCTAAGGCATCTTGGGCCGATACGCCATCCCCTTGATAGCCAAAATACCAGAGGGTCGCGGCCGCCTCTGCCCGTGTAACGGGCTTTTTGGGCTGAAACAAGGTGGTATAACCAAAGGCCCGGCGGATATTAGACAAGTCCCCGTTGCCAAAGTCAGCCTGCACCGCCCGCAAAGCCCTAGGGTCAATGCGAGCAGCATCTTGAAACCCCCAGGTTTGACGCACCACATCAACCGAGCCCGTCGGCAAGGTTTGGCGGGTATCGAGGGGCGTTTTCCACAAAATCAGGTCTTCGCGGGTGAGGGGCGCATTGGGGCGAAAGCTGGTCGCACTCGGCTCACCGGCCAATGCGCTCGGAATCAGCCCCGCATCGGCTAGCCCCTGGATCGCAGCAAAGTCGGGATCGGTGCGGGGGACATCGCTAAAGGCAGGCTGATCGGAAGAGTCTCCTAGGCGAATCTTGTCGGCCGGGCGATCGCTAAACAAACGATTGTTGGTCGCCACCAGCCAGCGGGCAAATTCGCGTCGGGTCACAGGCTGGTTGGGCTTAAATTCACCGGCCGCATTGCCGCTCGATGCACTCACACTCAGCACGCCAAGGCGCGCCAGCGCTTCAATGTAGGAGCGCAGTTCCTCTGGAGCCTGGTTGAGATCGCGAAACGCTCCTGCTGTTCCTGGTGATGATGATCCTGATGCCGATGATCCAGTCGAAGGCGAAGACATCGGGCGGGGCGATCGCCCCCCTGACGACACGAGGGATGGGTTATTGCCCTGGGTAGAGGGAGCCAAGACACGCCCAGCAGCAGCCAATGGCGAGGGCGAAGCAGACGCGGCTGGTGCAGCGGGCACAGCCCCTAAACCAGCTTTTTGCTCGGGGGTGGCGGTTTCCTCGGGGGTATTTTCCGGCGTTGCCGCCGCTCCACCCAGCACCACCGGGCTTTCCTCTAAGCGCGGATCTGCCGCCAGCGATCGCTGCACCGTTTGCCCCAGAGGGCTATTGGCACAGCCCGCCAACGACCACAGCCCACCCATCAGCAGGACGCTTACTATTACCGAGCGCTTCGCAGACACAGATATTCCGTCCCAATTGGTTTCAATCCTTACCCTAACGTGCAGCATCACAAACGTGTTGCCCGCCGTTCCACCCCTCATCTTAAACTAGGGCTTGCAGACTTATCGCAAGGCGGCTAGTAGATTCATTGGGGGTGATCGATAAGGGTTTAAGCGAATTTTAGAACGGCATCTGAACGGAGGGCGATCGCCATTCTGGTCGGGTTTTAGCCCGCACCTCAGCCTCTACCTCGGCCTGCACCTCAGCCCATGACTCACCCTAGATTCACTAGAAAATTAAGGACAAGATTGCGATCGCTAATGGCTCGCATTCGCAGACAGGGATGCAATAAGCTCCTCTGGCGTCATCCGTTCATACTTTTCAAACGGCTGATGAATCCACGGATTATCGGCCAAATAATCGACATAATAATCGGGCTCAATCACCGAGCATTGCTTGTACCACAGCACCGCCGAGCGAATCTCATCAATGTAAAAGCCATACTTGCGGTCTAACCAGGTAAACGTCCGCTTTAGCGTAATCCCCGAATCGACCAAATCATCCACCAGCAGCACCCGACTGCCCAAATTAGGAGTCGTCATGGTCAAATCGCGCGAAAAGGTAATCGAACCCCGCAGCTGATTGTTGGGGCCACCGTAGGACGAGGTTGACAGAATCGCCAGCGGCACATCATACACCCGCGAGATGATATCACCCACCCGCAATCCACCCTTGGCCAGGCAAATAATTTGGTTAAATTCCCAACCCGACTGATGAATCTTGGCAATCAGGTGTTCGATTTTTTGGTCGTAGTCTGACCACGATACGTAGAGATCGGACATAGAGCGGTGATCAAAATTTCAAAGTTGAGAAGCATCATACAACCGTCAACAGGATTCCCTGTAGCCTAAAGACCTTTTTTACGAACTTTTTTAGGCCGTGCTCTAGGCTTAATCCAACCCTAGAATCCAACCCTAAAATCCAAACGTGCCCATTCTTTGCTCTACCGGCCAGAGAACGGCCACATTAGAGAACTGCCACACTAGAGAACTGCCACAGCAGACAAAACACGCCCTCGATGGCGCTGCATGATAAGGTTTGTGGTGAACTCAGTATGCGCAGCTTAGCTATGACCTCCTCTCCTCACCCTGAGTCTAATCCAGAGAAGCTCAGCCTCAGCACCAAGTTGGCCTATGGGGCAGGAGATTTGGGACCGGCGATCACAGCGAATATTACTGTGATCTTTTTGCTAATCTTCTTTACCAATGTGGCCGGCATCCCCGCCGCCTTAGCCGGCAGCATTTTGATGGTCGGCAAAATCTGGGATGCCATCAATGACCCCATCATCGGTATTTTGAGCGATCGCACCCAATCGCGCTGGGGTCGCCGCTACCCCTGGATCATCTTTGGTGCCGTGCCCTTTGGACTGTTCTTTTTCTTGCAGTGGCTGATCCCGCACTTCAGCAATGATCCCACCGTCAACCAGTGGGGGCTGTTTTGGTATTACGTGGCGATCGCGATCGTCGGCAACACCTTCTACACCATCGTCAACCTGCCCTACATCGCCCTTACCCCCGAGCTAACGCGTGACTACGACGAACGCACCAGCCTCAACAGCTTTCGATTTTCGTTTTCCATTGGTGGCAGCATCCTTTCGCTGCTGATCGCCCTAGGCATCTTTTCCCTCGTCAAGAGCGATCAGCCCAACCAATACCTCATCCTTGGGCTAACCTGCGCCATTCTGTCGATTGCCCCACTCTACTGGTGCGTCTTCGGCACCTGGCGACATGTCAACGCAGTGTCTCGCCGTCGCCAGATCGAAGCAGAAGACTTTGACACCGACGACAGCGAATCTTTGCCTTACCTAGAACAGATGCGCATTGTGTTTAGCAATCGCCCGTTTCTGTTTGTCATTGGCATCTATCTGTTCTCTTGGCTGGCCCTGCAAAACACCGTCGCCATCATTCCCTACTTTGTGGTGAACTGGATGGGGCTATCCAACCAAACCTTCACAACCGTGATCTTGGCCGTCCAAGTTACCGCCCTCGCCATGCTGTTTATCTGGGCTGAAATTAGCAAGCGGGTCGGCAAAAAAGCGGTTTACTTCATGGGCATGTCGCTGTGGATCATTGCCGAAATTGTGCTGTTTTTCCTCCAGCCCGGCCAACTGGTCTTAATGTATGTACTCGCCATTCTCTGCGGGTTTGGCGTGTCTACGGCTTATCTGATTCCATGGTCAATGATGCCCGATGTGATCGAGCTTGATGAGCTGCGCACCGGCCAGCGCCGCGAGGGTATTTTCTACGGCTTCATGGTGCTGCTGCAAAAAATCGGGCTCGCGGTCGGCGTCTTTCTCGTCGGTCAAACCCTCGGCTGGTCAGGGTTTCTTGAAACAACGGCAGGGCAACCCGCCCCCGTCCAACCGGCTTCAGCCCTGTTTGCCATCCGCCTGCTGATCGGCCCCATCCCCGCAGTCATTTTGCTAGGTGGCGTTATCTTGGCCTACTTTTATCCGATCACTCGCGAAGTTCACGCGCAAATCCTCTTGCAGCTTGAAGAACGCAAGCAGTCTCTCAGAAAACCAAAGGATACCTAAGCCCAACTCCAGCGCTGGCAATTCTCAAACCACGAAGCATAGAAAGTCAGAAGGCATGAGCAGAAGGCATGAGAATAGGCACGGGGAATAGACACACCTCCCTCCTATCCCCCTCCAGACCGTGCCCATGGGCGACGCTTCGCGGTAAGATTGGCAATGAGATCTGATCCCCACTCTCTAGTCTTCGAGGATTTTATGAAAACACTTTTATCTCGAATGTTTGCCTTGCTTTTGGTCATGGTCGTCGGCCTAATGGGCTGCACCAGCACCCCTTCTGGCTTAAGCGGCAACTACCGGGAAGACGTATTGTCAGTGGTGACCGGATTGAGAACTGCTATCACATTGCCCAATGATTCGCCGGATAAAATGGCCGCCCAAGCGCAGGCCCGCGAACTGATCAATGATTTTTCGTCGCTCTATCGCCGTAATACCTCTGTAACCAAGCTCAGTTCGTTTACGACGATGCGCACCGCCTTGAACTCCTTGGCGGGTCACTATAGCTCCTACCCCAACCGCCCCGTTCCCGAAAAGCTGAAAAAGCGTCTTGAGCAAGAGTTTGCCCAAATTGAATCTGCCCTCAAGCGCGGTTCATAACGTCCATAGGCCGATAAAACGTCCTCGGCTAAATGGGGTTCTCGGCTAAATAGTGGGACAGGCGATCGCCACAGACGATAATGGGCAAATGTGTTTGCTTGATTGATTCTTGATTGATTGAAGCTCGCACTTTTAGCTCAAACGCCCCGCATTCAAACCCCAAGAAGCCCAGATTCAGCATCTCACTGTTGAATCTGGGCTTTTTGTCATGGGCAGGTACGGTCAAACTATGCCTGGATGTTGCCTTACAACACAGAGCAATTACGAACAAAAGACGATTACGAACAAAAATAGTGATCGAAGAGTACAGCCGCGACGGTCGCAAAACCGGTAATCCCCAGCGCCAGGAAAGGATTTTGCCCCTGCCCAACCGCAACGGTAGTCACAATCCCCGCCCCAAGAGCGGCCGTCATCGCAGCATTAACCCAATCTTTTTTAGGCTGGTTATCGTACATGTTCGGTGTCCAGGGTGATTTTAAGGATGTATTTTTTACATCCATCAACCTATCACCTGTCGCGATCCCGCTTGAAACAGAGAGCGCATCTTGTAATTAAGATTTAGATTCGATCAAGCTTCTTAACAAAATCAAGCTATTCCACAGGCTCCGTATTGCCCGATTTAATCCATCCCTCCGCACCGCCATTATCCAGGCGTACATGCAGCCATTCCCCATCTGGGCTGGTCTCTAAAACGATGATTTCTTCGTCGTACTCCAGCCCTCCCAGAGGATCGGCGTCTCGGCTGGGCTCCTGGCGCAGCACCAGCCCAATCGACTGGGTTACCCGTGCGCGATAGGTGCCAGCCGCTAAGGCTGTCTCTTCCGGTGAAGGTTCCGGCGAGGCTTCGCTAGTTGGGCTAGGGCTTTCCGCATCCGCAGGCGTCGGGCTGCTGGCCTGTGAACTCGCCTGCGAACTCGCCTGTGAACCCGCCTGCGGACTGGCGCTAGGGCTGGGGCTATCATTGGGAAAGACAGGTCTAGCGGGTTGTGCGGTCAAATGGGTAATCAGGTACCGCGCGGCCCCTACTCCCATGACCAGCAAGATGGCGATCGCCAGCATCACGCCGATTAAAACTTTGAATACCCCAGACCAACGCATGCGGTTACTGTGCGGTTACTGTTTACTGTGCGGTTACTTATTGTGAGGTTACTGTACTGTGCGGTTACTGTAAGGATTGGTGTTGAATACGGTTGTTGAGGTCGCCCTGGCGAGACGCAAGCCGCGCCTTACCCGATGCAGCCCAGTCTTGCAGCGCTTGAATCTGCTCACGGGCAGTGCGGGCCAAGGGCACCAGTTGACTCGCCGCTTCTAGGACATCTTCGGTGGTGAAGTCACGATTTTGGCTAAACCCAATGTGCATCGCCTCAATCAAAATTTGCTCAATCTCCGCCCCCGAAAAATCAGGAGTTTCGTAGGCTAGACGGTCTACATCATAGCTCTTTAGATTGTGCGGGCGCAGTCGCGTGAGATGAACCGAGAAAATTTCCTTGCGTTCGTCTTGGCTGGGCAGCCCCACAAAGAAAATTTCGTCAAACCGCCCTCGGCGCAACATCTCCGGCGGCAAGGTCTGGACGTTATTGGCTGTCGCCACAACAAAAACCGATGAGGTCTTTTCCGACAGCCAGGTAATGAAGGTACCAAAAACGCGATTGGTCGTTCCAGAATCGCCGCGACCGTCTAACCCCGAAAACGCCTTATCAATTTCATCGATCCACAAGATGCAAGGGGCTAGGGCTTCTGCCAGTTGAATCATCTGTCGGGTGCGCGATTCTGATTCACCCACTAACCCGGCAAAAAGCCGCCCCACATCTAGGCGCAAAAGGGGGAGGTGCCAATGATGAGCGATCGCCTTGGCCGTCAACGATTTCCCCGTACCCTGGATGCCCACCAGCAGTAGCCCCCGAGGATGGGGCAAGCCATACTGGCGGGCTCGCTCTGAAAAGGCTCCACCTCGCCGAATCAGCCAGTCTTTGAGGTTGTCCAATCCGCCAATGTCAGAAATTCTTTCCGCCGCTGGATAAAAATCGAGAATTTGAGTCTGGCGAATGGTTTGCCGCTTTTCTTCTAAAATCAGCTCTACGTCGTCGGGCTGCAGCACTCCGTGGGTGGCGATCGCCCGCGCCAGCACGCGGCGGATGCGCTCCATCGACAGTCCCTGACACGAACGGACAAAATCGTCTAGCACTCGCGGTTCTAGCGATCGCCCGGTAGTCGCCACCAACCGCTCTAACTCGATTTGAATTTCATCGCGATTGGGCAACGGAAACTCTAGCACCGTCAGCACTTCGCTCAAGTCATCAGGAATCGCAATCTGAGGCGAAAGGATGACGATATTTTTGGGTTGGGCTTTGAGTAAACGGGATAAATTGCGTAGCTTGCGGGCGATCGCCACATCGTCTAGAAAGCGATGAAAATCGCGCAGCACAAACACCGCCGGGGCACTTTCGGGCAGCTTTTCAATTAGCTCTAAAGCCTGCAATGGGTTGCGCCGCCCAAAGCCAGCATCGTTAGGATTGCCCTGATAGCCATCGACAAAATCCCACACGTAGACACTGCGATTACCCTGCTGCTTGGCACACTGGGCGATCGCCGCTTCTACCCTCTCCTCTTCCCGCGTTGGAATATAAATCAGCGAATAGCGAGCACGCAGCAGTAGTTCAAACTCTTCACTAAAACTCATGCCTAAACCGTTTTACTAAAAAAGTTAGCCC
>DATNOW010000202.1:0-3033 GCA_036703515.1 Chroococcidiopsis sp. | reverse complement strand
GCCGTTTGCAGCTTTCGCACGGCCATCGCCGCCGAAAATGAACTCATAATGATTGTCAGAATTAAGACGAATACAACCCGTCCCCCATCCATCGCCATCGGCAGCATGGTGGCCAAATTGGTAATGCGATAGATGCTGAGGGCGATCGCTGTCCCTGGAAGAAACCCCAATACCGCTAGGATCAGTGCTTCTTGAAAGACCACAATCAGCAGATAGCGATCGCGAAACCCCATGGCTTTGAGGGTGGCGTATTCGGGTAAGTGGTCGGTAACGTCGCTATAGAGGATTTGATAAACAATGACAGCCCCGACGATAAAGGCAATGACCACACCCAAATCAAAGGTATAGCCCACGGGCGTGCTGGCATTCCAAAAGGCTACTTCGGCTTTGGCATAGTCATCGCGGGTCATAACTTTAACATCACTGGGCAGGCGCGATCGCAGCTCGGCCAGCACCGTCTCAACATCGGCATCCGGCCGCAGTTTGATCACGCCAACATCCACCAGCCCACCTTGGCGAAAGGGGGCCATCCGCAAAAAGTTCAGGTCGCTGGTGACCAGATAGGCATTAATGCCAAAGGTGGGGCTGAGTTTGAATAACCCTCGAATTTGCACCTGGCGTTCATTAACTTCTGTAGTCACGACTTGCCCCGCCTCAAACTGCTGGGCGATCGCCCCAAATTCAGCCCGAGAGCCCAAGTTAAACAGAACGGTATCGGACTGGCGCAACTGTGCCCGGTTGGCCTCTACGCCAGGAATATTCAAAACCTGATGTTCGGGATTAATGCCAATCACGTAGATATCCCAAATCTGCTTGTTGTCAGGATTGCGCCATTGCAGAGTGTTGAGGTAGATCGGGCTGACCGAGTCTACACCTTCAACCCCCGCCGCTTGGTAAAGTCGGCGTTCGGTAAAGCGATCGAGGGAAATTAGCGATCGCGATCGGCTGCTGAGCATGACAATTTCACCGTTTAAGCTGTGGTGAAATTCGACGGCGCTGCTAAATAACGCCCCCCGGAAACCCATTTGCAAAAACATCAGCACATCGGCGAAGCTAATCCCGGCGATCGCCACCAGCAACCGCGCCCTTTCTTTGCGCAACTGCAACCAAGCGAGAAACAGCGGTTTTTTGCGAGAATTCATGGCGGTTGCCTATTTGCTCACGAGTGAATAGCCAGCGAATAACCAGCGAATAGCCAGCGAATAGCCAGCGAATATCAGCGGACATTAATCAAGACTTGAACGCTCAAATTGGTTAGCCCGCTAACCCGACGGCTAGAGGCATCATCCAACAGCACCTTTACTTCCACCACCCGAGCATCAAACTGGGCGGCGGGGTCGGTGTTTAATACATCCTGTTTGTTAATTTCCAGCCCGACTTCTACCACTTGGCCGCGCAGCACCTCTGGGAAGGCGTTGTTTTTGCTGGTGACGGTGGCCATCTGCCCAACGCGGACTCGGCTGATGTCTAACTCATAGACTTCGGCAACGGCCACCATCCGCTGGGTTTGCCCCAGGCTGATGATGCCTTGGCTGCCCACCAGCTCTCCAGGGCGAGTGTGGATTTTGAGAACTTGCCCATCTTGGGGCGATCGCACCGTAGCCAACTCTAGCTCGGCCTGGGCACGCGCTAGGCCAGCCTGGGCCACGGCCACCTGCGATCGCGCTACTTCCACATCCACCGGGCGCACCTCGGCAATTTGGTCGAGGGTAGCCTGGGCTTCAGCCACCTGCTGCTGCCGCGATCGCTGAATGCGACTCAAGTTAACCTGGGCTTCGTTGAGCTGTTGCCGGACGGTATCGGCAGTTAGCTGCTTGCTATCTCGCAACGACGCAGAAACAGCCCCTTCGCGATACAGCGCTTGATAGCGCTGGGCTTCTAGCTCAGCGTTGTGTAGCTCTGCTTCTAATCGGGCGATCGCCGCTTCCTGGGCGGTGGTTTCCGTTTGCAGTTCCGCCTGCTGCCGATCGACCACCCGCGCCTGCGCCCGGATTTGCCCCGCTTTGGCTCCGGCTTCCACCTGGCTCAACTGAGCTTGTGCCAGTTCCACCTGCTGTTGGACTTGTTGCACTGCAGCCTGCCGTCGGGCGTAGGTATCGAGCACCGCAATCACGTCGCCTTGACGCACCCGCTGACCGTGAACCACCCTGAGCGTTTCGACCCGCGCTCCCTCTGGGGCGGTAGGGGCAAACACCTGAATGACTTCCCCGTCGGGTTCCAACCGTCCCAGCGCCGATACTGCCGCTCCCGTCGATTCCATCGGCACAGGCGCTGGGGTGGCGGCGACCGGTGGTGAGTTGGGACGCTGAGCGATCGCGCCATAGGCAACGCCCCCTGCAATTAAAACGGCGATCGCCCCTACAGCCAGCGGGATAGGGGGATTTTTGGTGAATGTCACACTCATCCTAATCAACCTCCGCCCAATCTGAACGTGAGTTTTGCTGATGCGTCGTCATGCCGCCCATCACCGTTCCCATCATCCTCACCCGCGCCCAGCGGGGCAGCGGCACCAGCGCAGCGGTCAAAAATTTGGATAACAATCCAGGCAGCACCGTCGACCGACGCCCTAGGGCATTCAAGATCGGCAAAGCAATATCTTGGGGACGCAACGCCATCCCCATCTGCATCCCCGCCCGAGCAGCAAACCCTGAATGGGTGGGGCCAGGGGCAGCCGTTAAGACATCAATGGACAAGGGCGCAAGCTCAACAGCCAGCGCCTCACCCAAGCCCTGCACATAGGCTTTGGTGGCGGCATAGTGGGCGGCAAAGGGAGTCCCCTGGAAGCCCACAATCGAGCTGAGCAGCACGATGCCGCCACGACCCCGCTGGGCAAACCGCCGCCCAAAATACCAAGTCAACTCCATGAGCGCCCGGCAGTTAACGTGCAGCATAGCGATCTCTTGGTCAAGCGGGGCATTGAGAAACGGCCCTGACGTGCCAAAACCGGCGGCAGCCACCAGCAGACCGATATCCAAATCACAGGTTTCTGCCCGCAGAGTTTCCAGGCTAGACTCCAACGCCAGATCGAGAGCC
>DATNOW010000201.1:0-4180 GCA_036703515.1 Chroococcidiopsis sp. | reverse complement strand
TAGCAGAAACAATCATTCACCTGCTGAGCGATCGCCCACTCCAAGAAAGTTTGCGGCGTAGAGCGATGCAGCGGTGTCAAACCGATCTGGATTGGTCTACGATCGCAGCTGAGACAGTGGAGGTTTACAAAAAAACAATTCACGCCGCTCAAGGAGCCTACTAATTCTCTGTCATGAACCCCCTCTCATGAACCCCCTCTCATGAAATTATTGCGGCGCTACGCAGAGCCAGCATTCACTATCCTCTCGCTCTTACACTACACAGGCGGCCCCTTAGTGGTGATTTTATCAGGGGGGGCGAGTGAGGGCGATAAGGTGGCCACACCGGACTTTGCCCTAGTGCGGCTGATTTTTCTGGTGATCTACGCCATTACGTTTTGTCTGCTCGCCCATCGCTGGAAGCGCACCATCTATACGTTGACGAAAGATCGATTTATCTGGGTGTTGATCGCGCTGGCGATCAGCTCTTTTTTGTGGTCATACGCGCCAAGCGTCACCCGGACACGAATTATCGCGCTCATCGGTACCACACTCTTTGGGCTGTATCTAGCCAGTCGCTATAGCCTCAAGCAACAGCTCAGAATGGTGGGGCTAACCTTTGGGCTAGTGGTATTTCTGAGCATTTTGTTCATCGGCGGCTTGCCACGCTACGGCATTATGGGTGGCGTCCATGCAGGAGCCTTCCGGGGGATTTTTTCCCACAAAAACGTGTTTGGCAAGATGATTGTTATTGCCATTACTGTCTTTGGGCTGATGTCTACCCGCAGTAAACAAAAGCGGTTTCCGTGGTTAGCGGGCATGGGGATTTCATTTGTATTGCTTTTGCTGGCGCGTTCGACCTCGTCCCTAGTCAATCTCATGAACTTGGTGATGACCTTCATGACGCTGAGCATCTTGCGCTGGCGGTCAGAAGCAATGATTGCGATGCTGTGCGCGACTACAGCGATTGGAGGCTGCACTACCCTATGGTTGCAAGCCAATCTCGACCGAGTCTTGGGTGCCTTTGGTAAAGATGCCTCCCTCACGGGACGGGGAGATATGTGGCCCTATATCTTGGATAAGATTTGGGAGCGCCCTTGGTTTGGCTATGGGTATGGTGCATTTTGGCTGGGGGCCAATAGTGAAGCGGCCTATGTTTGGCGTGCCGTTCACTGGGAACCCCCCAATGCCCACAACGGTTGGCTTGATATCTGGCTGCAATTAGGTTTAGTCGGCTTAATTCCTGCCATCGCGGGGGTATTGTTTTACTTTGCAAGGGCGATCGCTTGGGCGCGGCATTGCAAAACGCCTGAAGGCTTATGGCCAGGCATTTTCACGGTCTACGTGGTGCTGGCCAACCTCACCGAAACGTCATTCATGGTGCAAAACGACATCTTTTGGGTACTTTATGTGGCGATAGTCTTGTCGCTTTCAATGCCCTTTGAGGATCAGTCGCGCTTATTTCCTGAGCCTGAGAACTCTAGCTAGATGCCCTGCTGATATCCGCGATATTCGCGGTGCAAAACCGTTGACGCAGTCGATTTCAACTCCTAACGCTTGAATGTGCCAGCTTGTGTGCCAGCTTGAATGTGCCAGCTTGAATATGCCAGCTTGAATATGCCGTATGGTGGCAAGAGGAATGGTCAATGAATGAACAACAACGCCCACTGAAGGTCTTAATGTTGGGTGCTGGCTTAGATGTTCAGGGTGGGATTACGTCCGTTGAGCGTTTGATTTTGGAATGTGCGCCTCCAGGTTTAGAGGTTCGGCTGGTGGCCACCTTTGCCAAAGGATCGGCTGGACACAACATTCGCGTCTTTTTAAAGGCGATCGCGGCGGTTGTGGGGACTGCATTACGACGAGATACCGACGTGCTCCATATCCATTTTGCCGAGCGGGGCAGCACCCTCCGCAAGATGATTCTGTGTATGGTAGCAATTACTCTGCGACAACGCTTTATTTTGCACGCCCACGGTGCCGCCTACGAAGCGTTTTATGCCAAGCTGCCCAGCCTTGTGCAAGGCATTGTGGCGGGTATTTTCCGCCACTGCGTGGCCTTTATTGCCCTCTCTAAAACTTGGCAAACCTATTACCAGTCCGCTTTTCGACTTGCACCCAGCCAGGTCACTGTGCTCTACAACCCGGTTAGGCTGCCTGCAACAACGCCCGATCGGAGCGATCGCCCCCAGGTCACCTTCCTGTTTTTAGGGCGGATTGGACAACGCGGCGGAGCCCTAGATGTGGCCAAATCAGTGGTTGATTTTCCGCGCCAGGATAAGGGCGCATTTGATCTGATTCGGGCGTTTGCAGAATTACCCCGCAGCGATCGCCAACAGGCGCGGCTAATTTTGGCGGGCAATGGGGATGTCGAACAGGCGCAGCAATTAGTGGCCGAGCTTGGTTTGACCGATCAGATCACGATCTACTCGTGGCTCAATGCCGAAGAGCGCGATCATATGCTCGCTAATGCCGATGCGTTTGTGTTGCCGTCTTACCATGAGGGGCTACCCATGTCGATGTTAGAAGCCATGGCTTGGGGGCTGCCTGTCATTGTCACACCCGTAGGCGGTATTCCTGAAGTGATTACCCATCGCCACAATGGCTGGCTGGTCACACCGGGCGATCGCCCGCAGCTAATCAATGCCCTCCAGGAGTTGATTCAACACCCTGACCTGCGAGACAAATTGGGGTATGCCGCCAAAGACTCGGCCCAGAAATTAGAGGTAAGTCACTATATGAAATCTTTAACCGCACTCTATGCATCTGTGGTGACGTAGTGGCGCACGGGTGGGCGTACGGGTGGCTGATGGCGCACTGGCGTGGGCATCCATCCCTCGGTACAACACCTGGGTGCCTCGGCGATCGCGTAGAGGATCGCACAGCAGACCGCATAGTAGACCGCATAGAGAGCGCATAGAGGGCGCGTCAATCTAAATTCTTAACCGTAAAAATCCTATGAATCTTGCTCCATTGAAACCACTTGAGTATCGCCATATTTTAGGAATGCGGGTCGATGCCACCAGTTATGAAGATGCCACCCAACGCGTTATCAACTGGGCGATCGCCGGCACCCCAGCCTATGTGTGTGTATCCAACGTTCACATGACGATGGAAACTTGGGATAGCCCCCGGTTTGCCCGCGTGGTCAATCAATCTAGTTTGGTCACCCCGGATGGGATGCCTTTGGTCTGGGCGCTCACTGCCTTGGGCATTCCGGATGCATCACGGGTCTATGGCCCTACCTTAACGCTCCATCTCTGTCAGGCGGCGGCTCAAGCACAGGTCAAAATCGGTCTTTACGGCGGTACCGAAGAGAGCTTAGCCGCTTTCGTCAAGTTTCTAGAGCAGCGTTTTCCGGGAATTCAAGTGGTGTGCCAAATTGCTCCCCCGTTTCGCCCCCTGACGCTAGAGGAAGATGAAGCCTACACGCAGCAAATTGTCGAATCGGGTGCCCAAATCTTATTTGTCGGGATCGGCTGCCCCAAGCAAGAGTTTTGGATGAAAGAGCATAGCGATCGGATTTCGGCAGTCATGCTTGGTGTTGGCGCGGCCTTTGACTTTCACTCTGGACGGGTCAAGCAAGCCCCTGCATGGATGCAGCGCATGGGACTAGAGTGGCTGTTTCGGTTCACGATGGAGCCCAAGCGCCTGTGGCGGCGCTATGTGATCCATAATCCTCGCTTTGTGGCCTTGTTTACGGTGCAATGGTTGGCAAGCTTGATGGGCAAGCAATTGTTTTTGCCGCAAAAATCGACCTAGAAAGGGCGATCGCCATCCTACCGACAAAAGTTTGAAACACGGCAGACGGGGAACGACCAAGGTGATTACCAGACGACAGGCGCTTTTTCTTGGTTTAGGGGCCGTTGGCGGTTTAGGGACGACGTTTTTTGGTCGTCTCAGGGCTCAACAGCAGTATCAAGAAAGCTTGGCCGATCCCAAGCGTGATTTTTCGGTGACTGGAGATTTGCCATTGGGCGATCGCGCCCTGGCCAAGGGCTTGCTGTACGGAGCAGCGGTGCATACCGACTATCTGGCAGATCCAGATTTTGAATCGATCCTTTGGCACGAGTGCAACATTTTAGTTCCAGAAAACGAGCTGCAAGCCAAAAATTTGCGCCCCACCCCCGATCGGTTTGATTTTAGCAAAGCCGATCGGTTAGCCCGATTGGCCCGTGAGCATGATCTGCAAATTAGGGGGCAT
>DATNOW010000200.1:0-6345 GCA_036703515.1 Chroococcidiopsis sp. | reverse complement strand
GCGTTCGGAGGCCAATTGCGGATCGTCGGGGCAGTCGTAGATCGGGCGCGTGTCGAGCAGCACCCGTCCCATCCCCAGACGCGCTAGGGCATCGTTAAGCCGGTCGGCATGGGGCGGGTTAAACCAGTCGAGGTGGCGCACCTCTAGGGCCAGCTCGGCGCGATCGCCTGGCCAACTCCGCAGAAACGCGATCAGATCGTTGAACCGATCGGGGCCACAGCTAGGCGGCAGTTGGGCAAAAAACGGCCCGAGGCGATCGCCCAGAGGCTGCATCCGATCTAAAAAGGCGATCGCTTTGGGGATAGCGCTGTCTAACGCGCCCGTATGGGTGACATCGCGGGGCAGCTTGAGGCAAAACTGAAACCCGCTGGGGGTTTCTGTGGCCCATCGCGCCACGGTTTTGGCATCGGGCACCGAATAAAAGGTGGTGTTGCCCTCTACGGCTGTAAACCGCTGTCCATAGAGTCGCAAAAAATCGCTAGCGCGGCTACCCGGCGGGTACAGGTCGCCCACCCAGTCTTTATAGGCCCAAATCGCACAACCCATGAAGCTGCTCATGCCTTATCCTAGGCTGGAATCAGCAGTGGAACAACTGGCCTGTTGGCTAAAATCTAGGGCGCAAAAGACTTTAAAAGACTTTATCGGCAAAAAATATCGACATTCCAGAATTTGCATTTAGGAGTAAAGAGACGACTCACGATCGATGAAATCTCGATGAAGGGGGCGATCGCCACAGGTGCTTCCCAGGGTCTCCCCGATAAAATTAAGCAAAATTACTGACGTTTGCTAACGTTTGCCCGTCGACCCAAGCGTTAACCGCACCCGACTCGCTAACAACACTTAGGCTCTCACTCCTGCAAGACATTATGGCAATCAACAAACTGAGAAAAGACTTTGTCAAACCAGACTTTGTCAAACCAGACCTCTGGCTCTTGCTGGGGATTTTCTTGATTTCCTGTCTGATGCGGCTGTGGGCTGCCCACGTGCCCATTAATGTCGATGAACACAAGTGGATGAGCCGGGGGCTCAAGTTTCTCAAAGCTATCCTCGATCTAAATCTGGCCGATACCTATAAACAGCACCATCCTGGCGTACTCAGCATGTGGGTCAACAGCGCCGGCATGATGCTCCACTGCCTGCTGCGCGACTGGTTTCCCAGCGCCCTCAAGCTCGACCAGGGATCGTTTCAGGGCTGTGCGCAGACGTTGATTCCACTGCCCTTTTTTCCGGTCGAGTCCTACGTGTTTACACGTATCCTACAGGCGATGATTACCTCAGCGTCGATGGTGGCACTGTTTGTCTTGACCCGACAGCTGCTGGGATCTGCGATCGCCCTGCTCAGCATTGGTCTCCTCAGCTTTGAACCCTTTTTCGTCGCCTATCAACGGCTGCAAGTCACCGAGGCCTTCCAAACCAACTTTACCGCCTTGTCGCTGATAGCGCTGCTGCTCTACCTCCGAGGCAAGGGCGATCGCCGCATGCTGATTGGCTCTGGGGTCTCTATGGGATTGGCCGTAGTCACCAAAACAATCACCCTAACAGTCCTGCCGGCGATCGCCGCGTGGCTAGTACTAATTGAATGCGGCGTATGGCGAGCAGCCTTTGCTCGACGCGGGTTAATGCGGCAAGCGGTGGATATGGTGATTTGGGGGGTGGCGATCGCGGCCACCTTCTTCATCGTCTTCCCGGCCATGTGGGTGGCCCCCATCCACACCCTAACCCGCATGCTCAACGACCTGATGAGCGAAACCGAGCGGGGCTATCTATTCTTTTTGGGACAGCTCACCGACTCACCGGGGCCGCTGTTTTATCCAATCGTTTTGCTCTATCGCCTATCGCCGCTGCTGCACGTCGGCCTCGCCCTCTGTCTGATTGCCCTATGCATCCCCAAACTGCGCCGCCAGTTGCCCCATGTCCCCGAACTGCTGGCGCTGTTGATTATTAGCCTTTCGGTATTGCTGGTGATTTCCGAGACGAGCAACAAAATCGATCGCTATATCATGCTGGTGATTCCGCCCCTGAGCATTGTGGCCGCGGCCGGTTGGCTACAGGCCCTGCGCTGGTTAACGCAGCGATCGCGCTCTAGTAACGGTCACAGCCTGTCTTCGTCTAGCGCCGTGCTGACACCGCTGCATCTGGCCCTGATTGCCGGGTTAACCCTTTTGCAATTGGGGGTAGCGGCTCCCCATATTCCCTACTTCCTCACCTACTTCAACCCGCTGCTGGGCGGCCCAGCAGCGGCCGAACGCTTGCTAATGCTGGGGATTGGGGAGGGGTTAGACCAAGTCGCCACTCACCTCAACCGGCTACCCAATATCAAAGAAACCACCATTGGAGCCTGGTATTTGCCCGCCTTTGCAGCCTATTCCGATACCGATAAGGTGGTTGAAATCGGCAAACTATTCACCACCGAAGACGAACGCCGCTGGATTCGCGAATCGAACCTGCTGGTGTTTTATGTCAACCAATACCAGCGTCAGTTGCCATCCCCCGAGCTGCTAGAGTATTTTAACGCCCAAAAGCCATTGGATGAACTGTCGCTCTACGGCGTCACCTATGCCCAGGTTTTTCCAGGGGCGATCGCCCTACCCTCAACCGTCAAGGCCTTAGAAGCAGAGCGTCCGATTACCTTTGGCGACACGTTCAAACTGCGGGGCTATGAGGTTGACCATCTCCAAGCCTCGGCTGGCGATGAGCTGATGGTGACGCTGTATTGGGAAGTTTTGAAACAACCGCCCGCCGATATCAATGTGGCTGTCACCCTGGCTGGCAGCGATCGCCAACCCGCTGCCCAAGTCAAGTCGCCTCCGATCGGCGGCTTTTTGCGCCCCGACGAAATGACCACCGGCATGCTGCTGCGCGATCTGCACAGGATATCCGTTCCCGCTAAGCTATCGCCCGGCAGCTATGACATTGACATCACCCTAGAGTCAGCCAGCCAGCCAGCCGCGATCGCCCTCCCCCTCCCCGCAGCATCCCCGACCGCTCCAGACGCGGCCGCCTCGCCAGCAGCGCCCCCAGACCCAGGCTCCACAGTGAGCCCAACGCCCGCTCCAGCGCCTATCCCAGACACCGTGATTGGCACAATCGAAGTCGTACCCTAAACCCCTGATCACCCCCAAGAAGTCACCTTAAAACCCTAGGAGCCGCTTAAAAAGCGGCTCCTAGGGTTTAGATTAAGTTTTAAGGGGATGATTAGAAACTGCATTGAGTAAACAAAACCTACGCTTAGACAGCGGCCTTAAGTTGATTGACTTGCTCATGGTAAGCAAGGGCTTCACGGGCATCCGCCGAAGTCGGGTGAATCGTTTTGATCTTATAAAGGAACGGCAGGACGCGATCGCCCTCAGTTGGTGATGGTTCCCAGATCTTGAGCAGCCAACCATTACCAGTATCAGTGATGGTGTATTTCATAGACGCTTCATGATTCTTGGCACTCAGCTTTTCAGCAAATTTACGCAGAGTTCCGGAAAGTTCGTTCAGACATTTACGCTTTGAAACATACCTAAGCGTTGCCCCATACCGTTGCACTATCCTGAGAAATATCTAGAGAGCTATCTTGAGAGCTGAGAGAAGAGTGCTGGCGATCGCCCACGGTAAGGAATATCCTTTACCCTTCAACCTTTTTTACCCTTTACCCTTCAACCTTCCTCGTCAAAGCTGATGGCACGCGGGCAAGATGCCCGCACCACGCCCTTCCACCTTCCGCCCTCCGGCAATTCCCAAACCGCCCCCGTGTTTGTCTCTGATCAAATGTTATCCAGGCAACAGGGTTATCCGTCGGTAAACGGACTTTGTTAAGCTGATGCTGAAATCGATTCAGGTATAAAACCCCATGCATAGGTTTCTGACTGGCTCGTTGAGCACCGATGCTCTAACTTTTGAAATCGCTGGTTTACCTGGGCACCTGCAAGGTTGTAAAGTTACCCAGCTTTCTGATCTTCACTATGACGGGCTGCGCTTATCAGAACATATGCTGGCTGAGGCGATCGCCCGCAGCAACGACCTCGATCCCCATATTGTGGTGTTAACCGGCGACTTTGTCACCGATGACCCCACCCCAGCACGCCAGCTTGGGCAGCGGTTGCGCCATCTCCGCAGTCAGCTCGGCGTCTATGCCGTCCTCGGCAACCACGACATCGCCACCCCTGAAGCCAAAGAGGCGATCGCCGGGGCCTTGACCGATGCCGGTATTCACGTTTTATGGAACGAAATCGCCTACCCTTTTGGGACAGCGCTGCCCCTGGTCGGGTTAGCCGATTTTTGGTCGCGCGAATTTAATCCAGGTTTGGTACTGTCGCAGCTCGAAGACAGCACCCCCCGCATCGTCCTATCGCACAACCCCGACAGCGCCATCAAGCTGCAATCGTGGCGCGTCGACCTCCAGCTCTCGGGGCACACCCACGGCGGGCAGGTGGTGCTGCCGGGGATGGGGCCACTGCCCACGTGGTATCAGCGCGTGCGCCGCTGGGTGCCCAAGTCGATGCGCCCGTGGGTGCCCTACATGCGCGAAGACTGCTACAAAGTCATGAAACACTGGGAATTGGCCCAGGGGCTGCATCGCGTCGGCAGCAATATGGTCTATGTCAATCGCGGGCTGGGCACCTATCCACCGGGGCGGCTGTTTTGCCCGCCCGAGCTGACGGTAATTACCCTCGCCGCCAAGGCGATCGCCACTGTGCCCGTCATGGCCCCACTGCCGACTGTATTAAGTCTGCGCTAAGACAAGCCTGCGCTAGAGATTCAGCCTGATTCTAAGGCAATCGCAAAGACGCAGAGCACGCTGAGAAACTCTCGGCACGCTCTGCGTCTTTGCGGTGATTGATCGTCATGGAGGCATATATCAGCGGCGATCGCGACCTCAGCAGCCGATCCTCGCCGCACCTGGCTAGACCACCCAGTCAGGCACGGTTGCGGAATTCCCAGGCTTCTTCGAGCAGCTTGGTCCAGCGCTTTTGCACCTGCTTGGGGGTGCAGTTGAGGGCTTTGGCAATGTCTTGATCCGACGGTGGCGTGGTGCGATCGCTCTTTTGCAACCGCTTGAGCTGCAATAGCTCGCGCTGCTCAGGCGATAGCTCATTTTGGAACAGTTCCCACTGCTGCAGCGACATCCCCAGGTTTTGGTCGAGGTCGGCCCCTAGCCACTGGTGCACCAACTCCCACTGATGGGAACGGGCAAATTTTTCCACATGGTACTTAAACCGCTGCTGCAAATAGTCGCGCTGGCGCGTCGTCAAACCGAGGATGTCATCAATTTCAGGCACCGATAGATCCTGGAGCTTCAGCGTTAGGTAGTTGACGCAATCCGACTGGCCTTGGGCTTCAAGATAGTCGATTAGCTCACTGATGACGCGATCGCGTAACACCGACTCTGACGGATCCACCGCATCCGACACCATAAAGTCGCGCACCTGCTGCATCACGGGCGAGCGGCTGTGAACCTCGGCATCCTCCCCACGGGAAGACTCGACGGCCATCTCAATATCCACCGCTGTTTCTTGGGGCTGGCGATTAGCAAACCCCTGCGCCCGCAAAATCACGAGCTGCTGGTTGCGACGACCCGGCAGGCTAATCCGCCGCTTGGCATAGTGATCGGCAAACGCCATATATTCCGCTAGCTCTAGACGCGTTTTGGGGCTGTAATCATTGGGCAGACCGTGCTCCCGCCGAAACGCCTTCATCACTTCGATATAAAAGCCCTGCAAAAAGTCTTCGATCAGGTTATAGCGCGCTTGAAAGCCCAGGTTAGAGCGAGCAGGCGCAATCTGGCGATAGACCATAGCGCTCAAGTGGCTATGCAGCTCAACCCGGCCTCGACGCGACCCCAGCCGATAGTAAGCCAAACACTTTTGCATCCGATGCTTGGCTAAGGTGATTTGCCAAGTTTGGATTTGCCCAGAGGTTTGAATCCGATTGCTTTTGGCACAAATGCGGGTGACTTCAGTGGCAATCCGGTTCATCACCGCTTCAACGCTGGCCGAAAGGGTCGGTAGATCACCCTGATATTCGGTAACAAGAAACTGGGCCAGATTTTGAATTTGAGTTTGAATTTGGGCTGGCGTTTGAGCTTGCTGCGCATTGGCCATGCCAGCGCTATCAGCAACGGGATTGACCCAGGCGGCAGTAGAGGGGGGCTGGCTCTCGAACGTAACAGGAGATGGCGTTGCAGAACCGCTGCTTGCGGTGCCAGGAGGATTGAGAGGTTCAACGTTCATGGCTAAGACCCTTGTGGTAGTGCACGGAATTTAACGGTAGATCGGGGGGGCGTGGTTCGACAGGCTCACCAACCGGGGCAGGTGGGTGGATTTGTTTTGGGTGGGTTGGGAGTGGGTTAGGGGTAGGGTT
>DATNOW010000199.1:0-5179 GCA_036703515.1 Chroococcidiopsis sp. | reverse complement strand
CGCTTGCTGCGGATTGCGGTCAACGATGAACAGGTGCCCGTGCTCAGTCGCACGTCCCAAGGGCAGCAGGGCATGCGGCTCGGCAAGCAGGAAACGCTGATCGGCTGTATTGCCGTCTCTGCGGGGGATCGGTTTGTCATTGTTTCGGCTCAGGGCTACGCCAAGCAGATGGCGGTGAGCGCTTTGCGCCTGGCCAATCGGGGCGATCTGGGCTCGCAGTCGATTCCCTTTACCAGCAAGAGCGATCGCCTGGTGGGGATCGAGGTGGCCGTTGTGGAGCGGCCGATGACGCTGCTGACTTCTGCCGATCGCATGGCCCGTCTGAGTGCAGATACGATCCCGCAACTCGACAAAAACGCGACGGGCGATCGCCTCCTCACCCTCGATAAAGGTGAAACCATCACTCTGCTGGCGATCGCCTCTTTGCCCCCCCAAGACTCGGCGGCAGCCTCTAGCTAGCTTATTCGTGAGCTATTTGTGAGCTATTTGTAGGCTATTGGTGAGCTGTCTGTGAGTATCGGTGGGCTATTGGTGAGCATGAGTGAGCTATTGGTGAACTGTCTGTAAGCCATTGGAGATGGCGCGCTATTGAGCGTCATCCCTGGGTAAATTTTCAAACAGTTGACGCACCAAGCGCTGGGTTTTGGTCTCAATGGTTTGCCAGTCAACCTCGCCGGTTTCATCGATCAGGCTGGTGTCAATCTCGACGATGCCATCGCTCGACAGCACGAAGGGCGGGCTATAGTTGCGAAAGCAAATCTGGTAGCACAGTTGCCACAGGTCAACGGTGATCTCGTGGCCGCCCTGCTGGAGGCAGAGTTGATAGCCCGGCGACGGCTGGGGCAACTCGTCGAGGGTGGCATTGATGGCGATCGCCTCTTGGGGGGTAGCGGTTTTGAGCTGTGCTTGTAGCTCAGCGACCTGTTCTTTGACCGCTGTGGGCACATCGTCGCCCCAGAGGGTCACGTTCTGGTAGCTCCATTTCCACGTCGATTCATCGAGCTGCTTGCGGATATTGTCGAGCAGCCGGATAAACACAGGCTGCATCAACAGTTCAGCCTGTTGCCAGGCGCTAGTGTTGGCAAATTTGGGTTTCATCATGGGGGTGTGATCGGCAGATGTTCGTGGCGATTTAATATCCGGGGCGAGTTAGGGCGCGGCGTAAAGGGGAGCCGGTTTTTCAGCAATGCGGGCTTCGATCGGCTCAACCTTTTGCAGGAAGGCGATCAGGGTAGTGTAGTCCGGTGGGGGCGCGTTGGGGATATAGCCTGCTTCTTCGGCGATCGCCGGTAGGGCCTGGCTCATCACCGTTTGCAGCAGGGCCTGCTGGTTGCGATCGACCTTCGGGCTGACCAATACCGATCCCGATGGAATCCGGCGGCTGGCGTGGATGATCCGAAAGGTGGTGCCGCTGAATTCGCTGCGGTAGCGATCAAATTCGTCTTTGGCCAATGCGCCGACGTTGACTGTGCCCGCGGCCAGCCACTCTAGGGTCTTTTGGGGCGTGGGTGCAATCTTCACTTCCGCCGGGGTGGTGCCATACAGTTCATACAGCGGCACGTAGTAGCTGGTGGCTGAACCGGGCTGCCCTAGGGCGACAATTTGCCCGTTGATGTCGCTCAAGCCTTGGATTGGGCTGTTGTCTAACACCACGAGCACCGAGCTGAGGTTGTCGATGCCCTGAAGCGGGAATATCGGCAAATATTGGGCTTTGCTAATGGCGATCGCTGCTAAGCCGGGCGGGGCAAACACAAGCGACCAGCTTTGCCGCTGGATTTGCTCGACCGCTTGCACTTCGTTGTAGGCCGGCTCTAGCTGAATCAACATTTGGGTCTGAGATTCGAGAAAATCAACAAACCGCTGATATTGATCCACCGAACGCGTGCCCTCACCGTAGGCAACCGTGCCGATGGTCAATTGGTCTAGGGTCTGGGTCTGGTTGGACTGGGCTAGGCCGCAGCCCGCTAAAAACCACAGGGTCTGAGCCATCAGCAAACGACGTGAAATCATGGCTAAATAGGCAGAAATTTGCTTAATTTATGGCATATCAATGTAGTTATTCATAGCATTTGTCCGGTGTCGGCATGCAGGGCTGGGATGGTTTAGGAAAGACTATCTCTGTCACCCGTTCGTGCACGCATTCATGTATTCATACATGCGCCCATGCGCCCATTGTTTACCGAGCGCATGATTATTGGTTTGGTGATTATGCGGGTTGTGATTACGGGTTTTGTGATCCCGGATTTTGTGTTCATGATTTTTATTGTTGGCCATCAGCCTCCTGGAGTCGCTTATGTTTAAGAATCTCAAGCTCAGTAGCAAATTTAATTTAATTTTAATTGCTGTTTTTATTGGGGCTGTAATTCTCAGCGGTGTTGCTTTTTCCAGCCTTTTGAGTCGCAATGCCGAGCAGCAAGTCACCACGAAAGCGGCGCTTTTGTTAGAAACGATGCTGTCGGTGCGGCAATATACGCTAGAACAAATCACGCCAGAGCTATCACCCCGGCTGGAAACAGAATCAGAATTTTTGCCCCAAACGGTGCCTGGATATTCGGCGCGGGAAGTGATCGAAAATTTGCGCAACAACCCCGGCTACAAAGATTTCTTTTACAAAGAAGCAACGCTCAATCCAACCAATCTGCGCGATAAGGCCGATGAGTTTGAGTCTGCGGTTGTTGAAACATTTCGCAACAACGCCGACTTAAAAGAAGTGACGGGCTATCGTGCTTCACCGGCCGGCGATTTGTTTTATATTGCTCGCCCGATTACGATTTCTAAGGAGAGCTGTTTACGCTGCCACAGCACCCCAGCCGCCGCGCCCCCCAGCCAGTTGACGACCTATGGCGATGCTAATGGATTTGGCTGGAATCTGAACGAAATTGTGGGGGCGCAGATGATTTCAGTGCCCGCCAGCGGTGTGATTAGCACGGCCCAAAGCGCGTCGTTGATTTTTGTGGGGATTTTGGCGGCGGCCTTTGCGATCGCCCTGCTGATTGTCAACTTCTTGCTCAAGCGCGTCGTGATCACGCCGCTGAACCGCATGGCCACGGCGGCCAACGAAGTCAGCATGGGCAACATGGAAGCCAATTTTACCCAGACTTCGACCGATGAAATTGGCAAGCTGGCGTTGGCCTTTGACCGAATGAAAACCAGTCTGATGATGGCGATGGATATGCTAAAGCAGGGCGAGTAGGGTAGCCCGAAATTTTTCGACCGCTTTGGGATCGCGCAGATGCAGCGCCAACGCCTCGATCAGCTGGACGGAGGTGATCTGGGGCTGCCGCGCGATCGCCCGCTGCACCAGCATAGACGCGATCGGCCCAATCGCCTTGGCTAGCTCCTGTTCGCAGTGTTTGGTAAAGGTGGGGGTCAGCGTCGAGGTGGCGATCGCCTCGGTCATAGGAGCAGCGGCGGTCTGGTAGTCGGGCTGGGTGTGGGCCCGGTTGGCCGCTGAGCTGCTGCCCTGGACGATGCGGCTGGCCTGCTGCCGGAAGGGCGACTGCCCCTGTGCTGGGATGCGGCTGGTGAGCCGTTCGACCAAATCAGATAGGGTAACGGATTGGGCGATCGCCGTATTCAGTAAGATTGGCGCAACGGGGCCGATCGCCTCTAGCAGCAGGCGTTCGAGCTGATATTTGGCCTCAGCCGAGAGGTTGGCCGGTTCGGGAAGCTGCTGGGTGGGTAGCACCGCCGGAGCCGGGCTCGCCAGCGGCGATGGAGCCGTCGGAGTAGGCGTTAGGGCCTCGGTAGCGATCGCCGGAAAGGCGGCTTCCGTCGTCTCGATGGCCATGGGCTGATAGATGGGTTCGGGGCCCGTGCGCCCAAAGGCAGTTTGCACCGCTTCCCAGGCCGCCATGGCGTTGTCGTAGCGCTGGCGGTAGTCGTAGCGCACCATCTTGTCGAGGATGGCGGCTAGCTGTGGGCTGATCGACAGGCGATCGCCCAGGGCAGCACAGCAAATTTCACCCGTCGCCTCTTCGCGCGGCAGCATCCGGGCGGGCAGCCCTGCCAGCGCTTGTAGGCAGACAATGCCGACCGCATAGATATCGCTGCTAAAGCGGGGTTGAAACGACTGCTGCTCGCTGGGCATGTAGCCGGGGGAGCCAATGGCGATCGTTAGATTGCTATGGCCATTGCCGCCCGCGCTACTGCAAACCGTTTGGCTGCTGACCTGTTTGACGGCCCCAAAGTCGATCAGCACAATTTTGTTGTCGCGGCTGCGGCGAATCAAATTGGCGGGTTTAATATCGCGGTGGATGACATGCTGCTGATGGACAAAGGCCAGCACCTGCAAAACGTTGCTAAGCAGGCTGATCACCGCTTCTTCGGCAAGCTGTTTGCCCGGTTGCAGTTCCTTGTCGAGGGGCTGTCCGGCAATATATTCTTGGACAAGATAAAATTCGCTGTTTTGCTCAAAGTGGGCTAATAGCCGGGGAATTTGATCGTGGCTGCCTAGCCGATAGAGGGTTTCGGCCTCGCGATCAAACAGGCGTTTGGCCACTTCCAGCGAGGTTGGATCGGTGGACGCAGGTTTCAACTGTTTCACCACGCACAGCGGTCGCCCTGGTAGGTGGCTATCTTGAGCCAAAAACGTCTGCCCAAAACCACCACCGCCCAGGTGTCGCACCATTTGATAGTGACCGGCCAAAACATCTTCCATGGCTACGATTGTGGGAATGACTGGAGACTGGCGATCGCAACCCTGTGAGGCTGTTAACGATAAGACCTGATTGACTGACAAAAATTTATGCCCCTCACCCCCAACCCCTCTCCCAGAGGGCGAGGGCTTTTGGAGAAAAGCTGTTGACGATGAGGCTGTCTAGACTGTTGCCGCAAATTTTGTCAATACCTATCTCTACACTACCGATATTTTCTGTTCCACAACAGACATCGTACAGACAGTGCTCGGTGAGGAAACTCCCATTAAACCGCAAAAGCCTGAATGCTGCACCAGCGCAGCATTCAGGCTCTCAGTTTTAGGTTCTAAGGATCATTGATTTAATAACCTGCAATTCTCGGGTAGGGGCGCACCGATGTGCACTGGTTTCAACTTAAGGCAGGGATGCCCCAAATTTCTTGAAACTGTGTGTCTCGTTTGCGTTGGCGCTTGCGAACGGTTTTGACCAAGGCAAATAGACGGTGGTTGTCGACCAAAAAGTCAACCACCGTCTGCTGCGTG
>DATNOW010000198.1:0-10847 GCA_036703515.1 Chroococcidiopsis sp. | reverse complement strand
GCCAAACAATATCCTTCAAAACAATATAAAGATTTAGCCCAAGCTGCCCACAAACGTGATTAATACGGCTGTCAAACAGTGGTTCTTTAGTACACACTAGCGGTATTACGCATAGATCCCGAACGGAGTGACTCATTTCCTCAAGTCAGAATAGCTGTTTGACCATGAAGTCATTAATCATGTAGTCATTGATCGTGAAATCGTTGACCATGAAGTTACGATCGTCTGGACAAACGTAAATTCGGGCAAACCTGAACATCTGGTTTGCTGATTTGTTGGTTTAATTGAGTCCACGCTCTGATTTGGTTTCACTTTGGTTTCACGGCTATAGTTTCACGGCCATAACGGTTGCGGTCTAGCGACGCCATGTAGCCATTACCATGCAGCCGTTATCATGTAGCCGTCGCAATATAGCCGTTATAGCCGTCGTACTGGTTAATCAACTCTGGACGTTTTTAATTTGTTTATGAACAGACCCCTTAAAGTCCTGCTCGCAGAAGATAATCCCGTTAACCAAAAGGTGGCGCTCCGGTTGTTAGAGCGTCTGGGGTATGCTGCCGATGTTGTCAGAGACGGTATGGAAGTGATTGAAGCGCTCACCCATCAGTTTTATGACGTCGTCTTGATGGATATGAACATGCCCAGGCTAGACGGGCTGGCCACAACCCGACGGATCTGCCGCGAGTGGCATCCGGCCATCCGCCCGCGGATTGTGGCGATCACGGCCAGCACCACCGAAGAAGACCGCAGGCTCTGCCTAGAGGCCGGCATGGATGACTATGTCAGCAAACCGCTGCGGCTAGACGAGCTATCTCGCGTCTTGCGCGACTGTCGACCGCTAGAGCTATCCCAGGTTTAGCGATCGCCACCCCATAGAGCCAGCATCCAGCAATTTACATCCAGCGATTTACATCCAGTAATTTCAAGATACGGACGGGCACCAATTCTATGCCCCATCTGCCGCCCGTGGGGCGGCAGTATTGTGGGAAACAGCAGGCTTGAATCGCAGGCTTGGATAACACGCTAGGGTCTAGGGTGCTGCTACGGGAGCAGGCTGCGGGCCATCACCGGCCGTAGGCACCGGGAACGGCAGCACCACCACGGGGACTTCTGCGATCGCCTCTAGATCAACCGACGTGAGCAAGCTCACCCAATCGGCGGTAACGCTACTGTCAGCAGGGTTTTGCTGCCGCAGTTGAACTAAACTTGCCAGGGTATCTTGCCATAGACCAGCGGCGGCCAACAGGGCAGGACGATCTTCAGGAGCGCTGTTTTGCAACTGGCTCAGCAGCCCAGCCTCGGGCTCAATCCGCTCAACCCAGCCATCCACAATCGGGTTGCCCGAATAGTCGCTAAGGTCGCGCACTAACGTCACCGCCCAGTGATAAGAGCCGTTAACCTCTAACGCGGGTGCGCTGTCAGGCAGGGTAATCGTGACAATACTGGAATGATTAGGAACCACTAGTTGCGCTTCGTAGAGCGTTTCTGACAGATCTTCATCCGGCGGATTTTTGGTGCTGATCATAAACTCAATCACTCGTGGCGATTGGCCGACGTCAGTGGCTTCTGGCACATACACAAAAAAGGTAGGGCGATCGCTTAGGGTCGCTTCAACCTTGACTAATCCTTGCTGTTCTAAATCAGGATTGTTGGGAGGCAGCAGGGCCATCAGCCGGTTAATCGCGGCGCAATCGTCTGATGGGTTTGAAGTGGTGACTTGGCTTAGGGCCGGGTTGCCCGTTTGGCAGGGGCCTCGCTGAATACCGCCGATGCGCCCACGGGATGCCCGCACGTTGTTGACCGTAAAGCCCAACTGTCTATTGGCCACTACGGTGCCACGGGAAGAACTCTGTGCTTGGCTGGTGGCCGGCTGAGGAACGGCGGCGATCGCCGCTGTTGCACTGCTGACCGCTGCACTGCTGACCGCCAGCCCTAAACCTAACGCGATCGAAACGGCAAAACAATACTTGTAACCCCTGTTAGCCATAATTCTCATAGAAGTTTCCAGTGAATTGACGATTTGAACGTTAATTTATGCACAGCGTAGAATGACAAACGCGTCAGCGGGGATGGGCAACCCGGTTTTCATGTTCCTTTTCCCATCTCCCTAGTGTAGACTTCATGCTCCAGAGCCCAGTTCCGGTCAGGAAGTACCGAATTTTTGCCATCAGCGAATTCCATCAATGAATTCTATTGATCAATTCCACCGGTAAATTCCACCCGTCATTCCATCAGGATCGCGAATTAAATAATTCCTAGGGTAAATTCATGGAATCACCGAGATGCAGCATCCTAAGACACAAACGATTGGTAGAATGGGCAGCAAAACATCCTGCGGAGGATAGTAATATATTCTTACTTTTTTTAAGCCAAACCGGCAAATTGCTTTCAAAAAGTAACTTTTTCACCATTGCTATATTGGTAATCCTAGGTGTGCCTTCCTGCGCATAGCTTCCCACAGGCGTTTTTCTGCGCGTGGCTTGCTAGAAACTGATTTCGGAGAAGTAGAGTATCAGGCAGATGCCTAGTCAGCATCAGTGGCGATCGCCCCTCGCTAACAGAGCGTTGGTATGGAGAGAGAGCGCCACACAGGGAAGCAGCAAAACACTTGATCAACCTGTGATCTGCCTACGTTCAAGGGGGCAAAACCCACGACAGGCAACATTAGAGGGGGCAAGCTGCGACGCACTTCTGGCTTATTTCTGGCGCATTTCTGGCGCACTTCCTATGGTACTGGTAAATTAGCCTTGCGCTTAGCTTACAAGGCTAGTTTGACCGGATTTATATGTGTACGATTTGTAAAAAAATCCTTTTCTAGCCGTTTAGGGCTGCAGCATAGATTGTCCCGTACGGATTGGTCTGTGGGTCTATATAGACTGGTCTATGGGTCTATATAGATTGGTCTATGTTCTCCCTGATTTTGCTAAAACGACTGGCTTGTCAACTCACTCGCATGCAAGAGAATTTCCCCCATGGCTTTTTGGCTTCCCCACTCAGTGCGATCGCTTCTATCTAACCACCCAAAGCTCAAAGAACGCTGCACAGCCTTTGCCAGCACCGTATTAACGGGCAGTTTGCTGGTTGCAGCAACCGTTGTCGTTGCTCGTGAGATAGGGGCTATCAAAGGGTTTGAGCTAGGGGCGTACGACAGCTTGATGCGGCTGCGCCCCGATGAAGGCCCCGATAATCGAGTGGTAGTCGTGGGGATCAGTGAGCAAGATATCCAGTCTCGCAAGGAATATCCGCTCCAAGATCGGACGTTAGCCCAATTGCTAGACACCTTAGAGCAGTATGAACCCCGCGCCATTGGCGTCGATATTGCTAGAGATGTGCCCCAAGGGGAGCTAAACGATGCGGAGTGGAAAGAGCTTTCCCAAAAGCTAGAACAGTTACTGCGCGATACGCGTCGATTTATGGATCAAGGGGCGGGGCGCGACAATCTCACCCGACAGATCGATGGACTAGAGGCGATCATTACCCGGGAAACGGGACGCGCCGCGATGACCAAAAAGTTTGCGGAAGGTGACTCGATTATTGCCGCCTGCAAGCTCAATGAAGCAGATGATCCCGGCTTGCCGCCTGCGCCCGGCACGCCCCCTGACCGGGTCGGTTTTGCTGACTTTGCCCAAGATCCCAAAGGTGTGATCCGCCGGGGGATTTTGTTGGCCGTGCCGGGGGAGACGACGGTACCGATCACCAATCCCCATCTCTGTAATGATCCCAGTCCCGAAAATCTTCTGATCTCGATGGATTTGGCCATGGCCATCCGCTATTTAGAACCGGAAGGGATCGTGCCAACGCAAACAGAGGACGGAGAGATTCAAATCGGGCAAGCGGTGTTTAAACGCTTGGGGTCTCAAGTCGTCGGCTATAACGATACCGGGGCCAGCGACTATCAAATCATGATCAACTATCGCTCGGCCCAAAGACCAGCCCGCATCATCAGCCTCAGCGATGTGCTGGCTAAAAACGTAGAGGCCGACTGGATCAAAGACAAAATTGTGGTGGTGGGCTATACCTCAGAGCTAGCCAGGGATATTTTTGTCACCCCCTACAGCGGCGCGAACAGCAGCGCCAGCAATGGACAAAGCCTGATGCCCGGTGCGGTGATCCATGCCCAAATCGTCAGCCAGATTGTTTCGGCAGCGCTGGGAGAGCGATCGCTGATCTGGTATTGGCCCCGTGGGGTAGAGATTGCCTGGATTGTCGGCTGGTCGATCGTGGGCGGCAGCGTGGCGTGGTTTGTCCGCCGGTTTTGGATGTATGCCCTCAGCCTGGGGATCAGCTTTGGGGTGCTTTATGGCATCTGCTATGGGCTGTTTGTAGTCAGCGGCTGGATACCGCTGGTGCCGCCAGCGATCGCCCTGTTTGGCTCAGCCATCGGGGTGGCCTTGTTTGATCGGGCCAACAAAAGCGGCTATACCCAGGCCATCTATGAACAGGTGCGCGAGCAGGTTAAGGTCGTGCTCAAGCCCAAAATCGAAATCGACGAAGAAAAACGCGCCCGCCAAGTGGCCGAAATCACCGAGAGCGGCTATTTCCAAGATTTGGTAGCCCGCGCTAAGACGATTCGCGAACAGCGGGCCCAACAGGAAAAGTAAGGCACGGTATTTCCTAAGAAGACTTGCGCTTGGGGATCGTAAACGAAATAGACGGCTTGGCCGGCGCGTTTGCCGAGGGACGGGTGGGCAGATCTAGACGAGGCTTGCCTGCCAGTTTGTCCGCCGGTTTGTCCATAGGTTTGCTGGCCGGTGCAGACGGTGACGTGGATGGTGACGCGGATGGTGATACAGTCGCTTGCCCTGAAGCAGATGATGGAACAGCCGGTGCGGCGATCGCCTCCGAGGGCTTGGGGGCAGCCGATGACGAGGGCTCCACGGTTTTGGTCTGAGCCTGCGACGGAGACTGCGCTGAAGGCTGATCCTGCGCCCGCCCTGCGAGTTTATTCTCGCCTGGTTTCTTGCCGATCCGGTTGTCGCCAATCAGCTTGTCATAGTTAGAGGCGATCGCCAGCAGCAGCCCCGCCACAATCCACGACGGCAGCGAAAGATCGAGCCCCGCCACCACCGGATAGAGCTGGGCCAGCCCAAAAAACAGCATAAAACAGACGATTAAAAATGGCATTGTCGAGTTGGGCCACGATTGTCTTGGGCCGTGATTATCTTGGGCCACGATTGTCTTGAATGGTATATCAATCGCGATAGTTTAGATAAGGCTCAGACGATAAGCAGGGTGGAGGCTGGCTGCTGACTTCACCGCTGGGCCAGCGCGTGGCCTGCCAATAGGCCCGATTGGCGATCGCGCCGATCAAATCCGCACCGCCAAAGTCAGCCTCGGTTAAGTTGGCCCGACTGAGCGTAGTGCAGACCAATGCGGCTTCACGCAAACAGGCATTTTGCAGATTGGCCCGACTGAGATTGGCACCATTTAAGCGAGCGCGGGTCAAATCAGCACGGCTGAAATCAGCATTGCGTAAGTCGGCCCAGCGCAAATCTACCCCAGTTAGCTGCGCATCGCAGAAAGACGCTGCCACGAGGTTGGCGCTGCTCAAATGGGTTTGATTGAGATTCGCGCCGCGCAGGTTGGCATGGCAGAGGTTGACCCCGACTAAGGCGGCCTGGCTCAAGGTGGCATCTTGCAGATCGGCACTGTGGAGATTGGCGTTGTGCAGATCGGCCAGCACCAAGCTGGTGCGGCTTAATTTAGCCTGGGTGAGCATCGCCCCCCGCAGCGTCGCGTGGCTTAAATCAGTACCGATTAAGTTAGCGGCACTCAAGTCTGCGTCACGCAGGTTGGCGTGTTGCAAAACCGCCCCAATCAAATTGGCGCTACTCAAATCGGCCCCCTGGAGGTTGGCCGCACTCAGGTAAGCGATCGCCATCTCGGCGGCAACCAGCGTCGCGTTGGCCAAATTGGCCCCGCCCACGTTAGCCTTGCTCAGGTTAGCCTGACTTAAATCAGCATCGGCCAGTTGCGCCTGGCTCAGATCGGCTCCCCGCAGGTTAGCACCAGCTAGGTTGATCGCGGTCAGTCTAGCCCCGCTCAGGGGCGCATCACTCAGATCCGGCACATACTGCGGATTTTGGTTGCGCCATGCGTTCCACCTCGATGCACCCTGCTTCAGTACGGCAAGATGCTCACTGTTCGCCATGTAATGGTTCCTATCCCCACACGAGTCTCAAGATCACGCCCGTCAACCGACCGAGTTGATCGGCGCAACCGTTTCAAAAATTTACACCCCATTGGTCATCCTATCCCAGGACTGGCGCGGATGGTTGATTTTGGGGTCAGGGCGGTCAGGGCAATCCTAAGCCCATGACGCGATCGAAATCAAAGAAGACTGCTAGATTAGTCTATAGCTTTGGTCAGCAAGCTGAAGCCAAGGCCAAAGTCTGAAATGCAGATTTTAAGCGGGCTTGCTGACTAGCCTCTACCCTTGAGTCATGGTAGAGGCTACAGTCTGGTTTGCGGTTGATACTCAACACGCGTTCGCTCAACTGTTCGCTCAACACTGTTTTATCCAATACTCTTCATGCACACACGATTTTTAACGGCCTTGCTGCTCTCACCCATCCTCGGTTTATCGATTAATGCGGCATCACCCAGCCTAGCCCAGCGGGCCACAGGAGCCGAGTCTGAAGCGGCGATCGCCTCCCCTGAGCAATGCTCACAGATCATTGCGGCGGCCAACCAAGCGGTGCAAAACGTGCAGACCGTCACCCAAAATAATCCATCGGGCGATGCCGAGTCGCTGCTGCTGATTGCCGATGTAGCCGACCAGGCGATCGCCACTATGCAGTTGATTGACCTGAGTGATACCCAGCTCCAGGGCTATCGCGATCGGTTTGTGACCATGTATAACTCCACCAGCCAGGCCTCCCGCAACTTGGTCGCTGCCGTGCGCGCCCGAAACGAAGCAGACGCCCAAACCGCCTACGAAATGATTGTGCAAGCCACAGCTGATGAAGGCCCCCTAGTCGAGGCCGTCAATGGCTATTGCGGCAGCTAGAACGGCCAGAGTGGCTAGAACGGCTAGGGGATTATTAAGCTAGCCACTCGTCCTCCTGCCGCAGCAGCCTACCGCAACAGCACAGTGGGGGCGACGGGCTCAATCGTGGGGTCATGGCCACCGATTTGGTTTGTGCGAATAAACCAGAGGGCAGCACCCTGCTTTAGCAGCAGTTGGGCAATGGTGTCGTGGGCACGACGGGGCAGCAGGGTTTGCCAACTCAGCAGGCTGACCCTCAGCGTCGCCAGCCAGCCCGATGCCGGTCGAGTGCCGGTCAGTGTTTGGGCATTACGCTGCCAGTCGCGACGGATCACCCCCAGGGGGGCCAACTGCCGCTCTAGCGATCGCCCCAGCTTGATCAGTCGTTTCAGCCGCTGGGTTTGGGGATGATGGGCATGGTGTTGCAGCCAATGCTGAATCGCCGGACTGGTATTGACCCTGTGCTCAAAGCGCTTAATCGTCACATACAGGGCTTGATTAGAGTCTTGCACACAGGAGGTCGCCGGGGTGACGACCGCAGCCCCCGTGCCATCGCCCACCCGATAGCGGGCCATCATAATCGCCAACTGCTGGGCAAATTCGTCGAGGGGCGACAGGTGCAGCCCGTCAAAGTCGTAGGGCTCGGTGATGGCATCGAGTTTGACTAGCACATCCGACACCGGGCGATTGCCCAGCCAGCCCCGTTGGAGGTCGCCCATATAGGCTTCCCAGCGCACCTTGCCCGACACAATGCCGTCGGGGTTGTGGGCATAGATTTGGTGATAGTCGATTTCAAACCGTAGTTCGTCGGCTAAGGGTTCGCGCACCACGGTCGCCAGGCCGTAGGCAAAATGCCCCGTGACCACACCCAGCTTGGTCGGTTCGCCCCGCTCGCCGCCAATGCCGCCAAATAGATGGATGACAATGGCGCGATCGCCCTCTTGCCACTCAGAGACGGCAGCAGCGGCATTAGAAGTATTAGGAGCATAAACGGCACGAGGGGAAAGCAGCGTAGTCCAACCGGTGCCTTTTTTCTGGGCAGTCTGCCTCCAATTGTCGCGGCGAATATAGCGCAGCCCATCGGCTTGACGGGTCAACACCTGCCCGGGCTGGAGCGTAAACAGCGCCCGGGGAGCGATCGCCTGCACCACAAAGGTACCGGTGACGCTATGAGCACCGTAGACATACCAACCTTCGGCATTAAACGGCGACTGTTCGAGCGCGGCATTGGTCGAGCGCGCTACCCCGCTGCGGCTAGGAGGCACTTGGGGGATGAGGATCGTTTCGAGGCGGCCGTCAAAGTGACGGGTCAGCCGATTAAAATGCCGCACCACAAAGCGATCGCTGTCCTCAGACTCCCGTTTAATAATCGAAACCAGCGCATAGAGCCGGCCGACAACTTGCACAGGTTCTTGGTCAATTAGCAGGCGATCGCCCCCCTGGCCATACTCCAGTCCGTACTCTAGCCCGCTTTTAAGACCGTTCTTTAGGCTGGGCTCTAGGCGATAGGCCGCGCGATCGATGACGACTGGATCCCTGAGGGCCACTATCACATCATCGTGGCGGCGAGCGGCAGCCAGCGACTCTAACGGGCCAACATGGGTCGCTTGATCAAGGCGATCGGGATGAAGATTGCCGCTGTTTTGGCTCTCTTCAGCATTTTGGCTAAATCGCACGCTCTGCGATACCGTTTTCACATAGCTCTGCGTCTCTGGTGACGGCTGCCAGCCCAAACTCACCACCCGCCCCACCCAATGGGCATAGGCTGAGGGCGCATTGTGCACCTCAAAAAAGACTTCATCCGTCGGCGACATCAGCGGCGATCGCGAAACAATCAACCGCCCCGTCCACTGGTCGACCGGGCGATAGTTGGCTTGATGAATCAGCGGCCCCAGCGGATAGTAGCTAGACTGATTAAAACGGCTTTGGCTGTAAGTTTCGTAGTTAGAAGAAGGCACGGCACCACCGCATTTTTGAACTGCGTTCCAATCAATACTCTGGAGCGATCGCCCCTTTTCCCCAAACAGCTTTCCGGGAATCTGCCCCTCTTAGCATGAAGCTTTTCGAAGCAAAGAGGCGATCGCTATACTTCCCAGTAGACTGCAAGAGAGTCAGAGATCCCTCCCGCTGATGGATGATAGCTGGGATGCTCAGTGGGGTGATTTTAGGTTCACCAATCGAGTTGATGGCAATTTCTTGATGGCATCCCCACTGCTAACCGTACACTTTTTGTTGGAACCCACGGACTTCGGTAATGGAACAGCTTAAGTCAGCCCTTGGCCCGTTTGAGCTATTTGCTTCGATCGTAGGCGGCGCACCGTTGGCGATCGCCGTTTGCTTAATTTTTAATCCGGCCTATACGCCCTACGATTTGACGCTGCTCGTCCAAAACAACTTATCGGGCACAGCAGTACTCCTGCTGTTGTTTCTCAGCTACATCTTGGGGGGCGCGATTCAAGGGGTGACGTGGCGATATTTCCTAGCGCTCTGCAAATTCTTTAATCACGATTACCACTACTTCAGAGCCGAGCTATTTAAACGTAGCCCAGCTATTAATTCAGCTAATTCAGCTGCTAACCCAACCTCGATCCAGACCAGTGAAACCGATGCTACCACTGACCGCCCAGCGCTGGAATTTGAAGACAAACTCGTGCTGCTGCTGCGCGAACAGATGGGTATGCCCAAAAATATTGACTGGCTGGATGCGCGACTGGCGGCTTACCTCAAAGCCCACGACAAAGCCAGCGTGACTGCCGCCGAGTCTCATATGGCCAATCACATCATGTACCGCAATTTGTCGTTTGGGTGCGTTGTGCTATCGGCGGTAATGGTGATCAATCTGTTTCGGGCGCAGTCGCTCACCTTTGAGCAGCCCGTCTTAACCCTGCTGCTGCTGGGCCTCGCCTATGTCACCTTTTTTCGCTCGGTCTCCTTTAAGCGCTGGCACCAACGCGATGTCGTCTTGGGGTTTTACTTTACGGCAAAGGCAAAGCAGGACTCCCATGACAATGGCGATTAGGGAGCACTGGCCGCTCCCTAGCGAGTCGCGATCTCGTCTAAAACCCCCAGCAGTCGTTCGATGCTGGCATTGGGTTCTAAAAACGAAAACAGATGGCGATCGCGAATTTTGCCATCCCGGTCGAGCACAAACTGGGCCGGTAGCGGTGCGCCCAAGGCCTGCCCGACTTGATATTTGCGAAACACCCGACAGCTCGGATCGCAGAGCAGCGGCATTTTTAGACCCAAATCGCGCAAGACGATTTTGCTCTGGCGGAGGTCGGTGCTGGTAATCATCAACACGTCGGCACCCCGTTTGACAAACTCATCATAGGCGTCGTTGAGCGCCACAATGTGGGGATAACACAGCGGGCAATAAACCTTTTCAGTAAAGATGCGGGTAAAGGCTAAGACCAGGTGGCGATTCCAGGGTTCGATGTCAGGGTTTTTGTTGCCGGTATAGTCTGACAGCCTAACCTGTAGCCCCGTTTTTACGTTAATTGCCTGAAACGGTGGGGCCAGCGACCCCATGCTGAAGTCGTTGGTGGCCGGAATCGGCAGGGCATTGCGAAAAAAGCGATCGCTAAACAGTCCGCGAAGGTTAGTAGAAATGAACATGACGGGAACACAACAGGCAAACAGTGCAAAAACAGGACGCTAACAGACAGAGCGCAGGCAAACAGGCCAGAACCCGAGGAAACTTAGGACGCTAAATCCCTTCCTATTTTCACCCGAGGTGGGGAAAGTGTTGACGCACCACATCCAGCCGCGAACAGTGCCAATAGTCAACGTGGGAGCAAATTAACCCCTCGGCGTTGAGGCTGAGTTCACTCCAGCCCGAGATTTGGATGCGGGGCTGCCA
>DATNOW010000197.1:0-2072 GCA_036703515.1 Chroococcidiopsis sp. | reverse complement strand
TATGGGCACGGGTTTCAAGACTTGGATGGCCACATTTGGGAACTGATGTTTATGGAACCCAGCGTCGTCCAACAGCCGTAAGGATTGGAAATTTGATCAAAAATCAATCATCAAGCAATGACATCGAGGTGATGGTATGGCCATATTGGAACCGCTGTGGTTTCCCTTAAAGGTGTTCTCGATTTTGGGCTGTGGGTTGATGGCGGGGGTGTTTTTTGCCTTTTCTTCTTTTGTCATGGGCGCACTGGCTTTGCAACCGTCGGCGCAGGGTATGACCACAATGCAGGCGATTAACATCACGGTGATTAATCCGTCGTTTATGTCTGCTTTTATAGGAACAGCGATCGCCTGTTTAGGGCTGGCGATCGCCACCCTGCTGCGTTGGCACACCCCTGGTGCCGCTTATCTTCTAGCCGGTTGTTTGCTTTACCTGATTGGGGCATTTGGGGTGACGATCGCCTTTAATGTGCCGCTCAACGACGCCCTGGCGATCGCCAAACCCACGAGCGAAGCAGGGGCCGCACTGTGGAGCCGATACCTAGTCGATTGGACCGCTTGGAACCACGTCCGCACGGCGGCGGCGCTAGCGGCAACGGCATTGCTTTCTCTGGCGCTATGGGCCAGTCCTACCCCCTAGCGATCCCCGCTGCCATCCCGCCCGATTTGTATTTTTGGGGCAATGCGGTCTGCATGGCCGCAAGGATGCACGGCGGCACGGCGGCTTTTAATCGGGTACTTTCCATAGCTTAATGGTTTGATCTTGACTGCCGCTGGCCAAGATGGCACCGGTTGGAGCGATCGCCACGCACAAGACCGAATGGGTATGCCCAGTCAGCACCGCAGACACCTGCCCCGTCGCCACCTGCCAGCCTTTCACCGTCTGATCCCAACTGCCGCTCCATAGAACGGTGCCCTTGGGCAAAAAGGCTAGCGCTGAAACAGCCCAAGGGTGTCCCGATAATGTCCGAATCCGCTGCCACGACGCAGTATCCCACAGGTGAATGGCGCGATCGCCACCCCCCGTAGCTAAGAGTGTGCCGTCGGGGCTGAAGGCGATCGCGCTGACGGCCGCCGTATGCTGCGTCAATGTAGCCATCAGCTCAAAGGTCTGTAAGTCCCACAGTTTCACCGTCGAGTCCGCACTGGCGCTGGCGAGAACAGGCTGCGTCGGGGAAAACGCCACCGCCTTGACCGCGAGGGCATGGCCCGTCACAGTCGTGACGACCTCACCCGTAGCAAAATCCCAGAGCATGACGGTTTTGTCGGCGCTGCCGCTGGCCAGGTGTCGCCCATCGGGGCTAAAGGCTAGCGCATTCACCTGATGCTGATGCCCCGTCAAGGTTCGCATTGAGCGGCGCTCGGTCAGATCCCAAACCTGAATCGTGCGATCGCGCCCGCCACTGACCAATACGGTACTCCCATCGGGGGGAAACGCCACCGTTTGGACAGCCTGGGTGTGGCCCCGCAGCACCGCCAGGGCCTTACCGGTGTGGGCGTCCCAGAGGCGCACCGTTCGATCATCACTGGCGCTGGCCAAAGTGGCACCATCGGCCGCAAAGGCTACCCCATTGACGCTGGCAAAGAGCCCGCCATGGCCGCGCAGGGTGGCAAAACATGACAATACAGCAGGCGATAGAACCGACGATGGGGCAGGCGATGACAGGCTCACCGGGGAACGCTTGGGACGGTGAGCGGGGGGCAGGTGGGCGATCGCGATCGCGGCTGAATCGAAGCGATCGCTTAAGCCCGGCGCAATCAGCCGATCCAAAAAATCTGCTAGGGCCACACACTCCGGCTTCTGGCTGCTGGGCCAATAATCGCGCCATATCCATTGATGCGTCGCACTATCAAACAGGCTGAGGGGCGGCAGCCCAGTCAAAAGATGCAGACAGGTCACCCCTAAGCTATAGAGATCGCTGGCAAACACCGCCTGCCCGGCCAATTGCTCCGGGGCTGCGTACTCAGGGCTGCCCCCAGTCTTGGCCAGCAGTGGCTCTGGCCAAATCGACGACGTCGGTGTCACCCAGCGGACATCGCCAAAATCCACCAGAAATAGGGCCTTATCTGTGATC
>DATNOW010000196.1:0-4596 GCA_036703515.1 Chroococcidiopsis sp. | reverse complement strand
CCCTAATCGCCCTAGAGATTTGCCCCCTCGCACCGGAATATCCGATTCAAGATGGCGATGTGCCGGTGCTGCTGTCGCAGGATGGCTACGGGCTCTATGACGAAGGGCTCAACAGCGAACTGCGCCAAGCGGCCGCCCAGGCCGATGTGCCGCTGCAACTCGCGGCCATTTCAGGGTTTGGCAGCGACGGCTCGATTGCCATGAAAATGGGTCACGTGGCGCGGGCGGCCTGCCTCAGCTTCCCGACCCAAAATACCCACGGCTATGAGATTGCCCACCTGGGGGCGATCGCCCGCTGCGCTGACATTTTGCACGCCTACTGCCAATCCCCCGATCTGCCCTAGAGTCCCTTGAGGATCATGGATTTAATCATCTGAAATTCGTGGAGAGGGGAAGGGCACGTAGCAGGGCGCACGCGGTGCGCCCCTGCCGAGAAATCCTAAAGGCGGACGGGAATTTGCCGGTCGGATAAGTGATGCTTGATCTCGTGGACGGTGAGTTCCCCATAGTGCAGCAACGACGCCAGCAGCGCCGCCTCAGCACGGCCGTCGGTGAGCGCATCATAGATGTGGTCGCAGTTGCCCGCCCCACCCGACGCAATCACCGGCACCCCCACGCGATCGGCGATCGCCCGCGTTAGCTCAAGGTCATAGCCCGCCTTGGTGCCGTCGGCATCCATACTTGTCACCAGCAACTCGCCTGCCCCGCGCTGCACCACCTCTTCGGCCCAGGCTAGGGCATCAATCCCCGTGTTTTCGCGGCCGCCACGCACATACACATCCCAGCCAGGATTGGTCGGGTCAACCCGTCGCCGCGCATCCACCGCGACCACAATGCACTGGGCCCCAAAGCGATCGCTGGCCCGATTGATAAAGTCTGGATCGCGCACCGCAGCAGAGTTGATGCTAATCTTATCGGCCCCGGCCCGCAGCAGCTTTTTGATCGTCTCTAGGGATGAGATGCCACCGCCCACCGTCAGCGGAATAAACACCTGCTCAGCCGTGCGATAGACCACATCAAAAATCACGTCTCGGTCTTCGTGGGTGGCGGTAATATCCAAAAACACCAGCTCATCGGCCCCAGCGTCGTTGTAAATCTGCGCCATCTCGACCGGATCACCAGCATCCTGCAAATTGACAAAGTTAACGCCTTTTACAACGCGCCCCGCTTTGACATCCAAACACGGCAGAATTCGCTTTGCCAACATACCCGCAGTCCCTAGCCCGTGAATAAAACGATAACAGTCGGTTGAATCTTGAGTTGAATCTTAAATTGTAATGCGCTGCCCGCGCACTGGCTCACTGGCTCACTGGCTCACTGCCGGGTCAGCCCAGAGCCGATCTAATTTAGCGGCGATCGCTTCGATAGCCTGCCATTCGCGATCAGACAGCGGCTGTTCGATGAGGCTAATGCCAAAGCGGGTTTGGGCCGCCATCGTTAGCGCCTCGATCAAAAACGGCATCAGCACTACGTCAAGCATCCCATCCTGCGACTCCGGCGATCGCAGGGTGGCTAAATGTGCCAGTCGTTCTGTCCTGCCCTTCGACGCCGCCTCGGCCAGCCAGCGCTCTGGTAGCTCTGCCCGCAGGTTGGAGCCATCGGATGCGCCAAAAACTTGCTCAAACAGCCCTAAATCTGGCTCCAGGCGAATCGAGCCATGCTGTAAAACCGTCTGACCGCGCCACACTTGAGCGCTGCCAATCAGCTTGCTGCCATTGGCTAAGACCAGATCCGCTCCGGTGGCGGTGCCAAAGCAGTTGGGGTTATGAATATAGCTCCGCTGCGATTGCCCAAACGCAAGCGATACGTGCAGCGATCGCCAGCCATCGATCAAAAACTGGCAAATCGCCTCGTAGGTTTGGAGGCGGTTGCCCATCGCCCCCGATGTAATCACAGCGTAGGTCAAATCGCCCTGGTGCAGCACGGCCCGCCCGCCGCTGGGGCGACGGACAATGTCAATCGGTGCGCCTTGCCACGTGAGCGATCGCCAGTGATCAGGGTAGCGACGCTGGTGATACCCCAGAGAAATCGCCACCGGCAGCCACGTATAAAACCGCAGGGTGGGTGGATGCACCCCCTCGCTATGTTGTTCAAACAGCCAGCGGTCAATCGCCATCTGCATCCGTCCCGATGCGACAATGGGCGGAATCAACCGCCAGTTAGATTCAACCATCACGCTCGGTCACCGACCACAGAATCAAAGCAAAGCAACCAAAACCACCCGCACCCACTCAAAACCAGGGAGCGATCGCCTAACCGGCCCCATAGGTTGCCTGTAGAGGCTCGTCATAGTCATCCGCGATCGTCGCCACAATGGTGATATTGCGCGACACCTCCGCTGGCGATAGCTCAGCCACTGTGCGCGACGCCGACACCACAATCTGATCGCCGAAGATACTAAACCGCGCCTCAAAAGTGCTCGTCCAGTTGAGTTCTAGCAGCTTGCGCGTCAAATCCGGCTCATTTTTAGCCGGTAGCTTGAGCACCGGCGACCACACCGTCAGCGTGTCGTCTTCGGTTTGCCCCGTCAACTGCACAAACACCTCAACCGTGCCGTACTTAAACTTCCACAAATAGCTGTCGCCCGTCTGGCTGACCATGGCGCTTTGGTCTTCTTGCAAGCTAGAGATCACCGTTTCGATCACTTCGAGATGATTGGTGGTGGTCTCAGTGCCGCTTAATGGGCGCTGTTCTGGAATTGTGTCGAGGGATGGGTAGGTCATAGAACTGTTGACTGTCAGATGAAAGGTCGATAAAAGGTCAGAGGAAAGATCAGGGCAAATGCTGTGGAGCGGATGTTTTGGAGCATAGCTCTGGGACGCAGCTCTAGAACGCAGCTCTGGAACGCAGCCTGTCGCCCGCATTACCGGCTAAGGCGTTCTGGCAAAACGAATTTTAATTTCAGCGTAGAGCGTTATATCGTCCATAGGGCCAGCGCAGGTGAGCCTCAGCTAGACCAACTGTAACGCTGATCGCAGCAAATGACTGCGCCCTCTACTGATTTTTTAACGTGGGAGCGCGCCGGGAATCTAGCGGGGAATCAAGCCAAGAATCAAGCGGAGAATCGAGCCAGGAATCCAGTAAACACCCATATCAACCGGCAAATCGTAAAAATCGCTCGTCCGTTTTGCTCAAAACTGGCGCTGAAAGCCCAGGATAGGCACTTTTCTAACATCGCGCGGCAGCCTCATCGTGGTATAAATTGTAAAGGTTTTTAAACCTCTCTCATTAAAAAAAATTGCCCAGCTCTTGGCTTACTATCTAGTTGTTTGCCAGCGTTGGCCGGGAAGCCTATCAATGGGATGGTTACATGGGTATCTGTTATGTGGATATCCGTTATATGGGTATCTGCTATCTGTGCACCTGTCCCCTGCGCGTCTATTGAACACAAGCTGACCCTGCGGTTGGTTTCTGTTGCTCCAGATGCGGGGCTACCCCCAACCCTTCTCGCTGAGACTGCCAAGCATCTCCAGCGAAAGGCAAACCCAGATTTCATATTTTTAGGTCACCTTTTCCACGCATTGGGACACCTGAGCCATCAATGCACAGCGTCTGGTGCCTTATAAATATGATGCTTCAACTTACTCATCCGGGAGATCAAACCCTATCCATGACTGCAACGACAAACCAGTTTACCCCTGTGTCAAGTTCTTCAGCGATCGCCGACATCCAATTGAAGGACATTATCAAAACTCTTCCAGATGAATGCTTTCAAAAAAATCGCCGCAAAGCTTGGTCGTCTGTGTTCATTAGCGTGCTAGCCGCTGCGGTTGGCTATTTGGGCATCATCGCCCTACCCTGGTTTATGCTGCCGCTGACCTGGGTATTTACCGGCACGGCCCTGACCGGCTGGTTTGTGGTTGCCCATGATTGCGGCCACCGCTCCTTTGCTAAGCGTCGCTGGGTTAACGATTGGGTGGGGCACATCATGCTGCTGCCGCTGATCTATCCGTTCCACTGCTGGCGCATTCTCCACGACCACCATCACCTCCACACCAACAAGATGGACGTGGACAACGCTTGGCATCCCTGGACGCCCGAAGTTTATGCCGAAGCCAGCCCTGCCCTGCGCAAAATCTATGAAGTGCTGCGCGGCCGCCTGTGGTGGATGGCGTCGATTGTGCATTGGTTTAAGCTGCACTTCGACCTGACCCAATTTTCGAGCCGCGATCGCAAAAAAGCGCTGACCTCCATGACGGTCGTGTTGGTCTTTGCGGCCGTGTTCTTCCCCACCTTGATCCTGACCACGGGAGTCTGGGGCGTCGTCAAATTTTGGCTGATGCCTTGGTTGGTCTATCACTTCTGGATGAGCACCTTTACCCTGGTGCACCACACCTCTACAGACGTGCAGTTCTACCCGGCCGACCGCTGGAATGCTGCCGAATCGCAGCTCGAAGGCACCATCCACTGCCGCTATCCCCGCTGGGTCGAAATCCTCTGCCACGACATCAATGTTCACGTCCCCCATCACATTTCGGTGGCGATCCCGTCCTATAACCTGCGGATGGCGCACAAAAGCCTGCTGAGAAACTGGGGCAACCACATTAAGCAAGAGCGCTTTTCGTGGGCCATGATGAAAGACATTGTCGATCGCTG
>DATNOW010000195.1:0-9254 GCA_036703515.1 Chroococcidiopsis sp. | reverse complement strand
AGACATGGTGAGAACCTATCTGCATGAGATCGGACGCGTCCCTCTGTTGACCCACGAGCAAGAAATTGTTTTTGGCAAACAAGTGCAGCAAATGATGGCGCTCCTCGAACTGAAGGACACCTTGGCTAGCCAGCTCGATCGCGATCCTGCGCTGTCAGAGTGGGCTGAGGCCGCTAAGCTCAGTGAGACTGAGCTGGAGCGCTTGGTGCAAGTCGGTCGTCGCGCTAAGCAAAAGATGATCGAAGCAAACCTGCGCTTGGTGGTGGCGATCGCCAAAAAGTATCAGAAGCGGAACCTGGAGTTTCTCGATCTGATTCAAGAAGGCACGCTGGGTCTAGAGCGCGGGGTTGAGAAGTTTGACCCGATGCGGGGCTACAAGTTTTCGACCTATGCCTATTGGTGGATTCGCCAGGCTATCACGCGGGCGATCGCTCAGCAGGCGCGCACCATTCGTCTGCCCATCCACATTACCGAAAAGCTCAACAAGATTAAGAAGGTGCAGCGCGAACTCACCCAAACCTTGGGGCGTGCGCCTAACCCAGCCGAGATTGCAGAAGCGCTGGAATTAGATCCTTCACAAATCCGTGAGTTTTTGCTGATGTCGCGTCAGCCGGTGTCGCTTGACCTCAAGGTGGGTGACAACCAAGATACTGAGCTGCAAGAGCTGCTTGAAGATGACGGTGCATCACCGGAGATGTTTGCAACGCAAGAATCGTTGCGCCACGACCTCAACACCATGCTGGCCGATTTGACGCCCCAGCAGCGCGAAGTGTTGGTGCTGCGCTTTGGCTTAGACGACGGCAAAGAGCTGTCGTTGGCCAAAGTCGGTGAGCGGATGAATATCAGCCGCGAACGCGTCCGTCAGCTTGAACGCCAAGCCCTCGATCATCTGCGCCGCCGCAAGGCCCAAGTCCGCGGCTATTTAGCGAGTTAATGGTCACGTTTGCTGACCCTCATGTGCCCCCCATCTGTAATAGACGGGGGGTTTTCTATGCGATCGCAGTGCAACGGTGAGGGCCCTCCATTTCCATTCTCTAGACTCATTGCATGCATCCCCTGAACGGGTTAGATTAGGCATCAGAGGTGGAGTGTCCCATGCAGATGCCGATTGTATGGTTGAACTCTATTTCTATCTGCATTTTTAGACTGGATTGCTGGACTGTATTTCTAGTCTGCATTTCTGTTTTCAGTGTGGCGATTTCTAAAACGAGAATCCGCTATGGCTAAGATCAATCAAGACGGTGCAAAGTTGAAGGGTGCTAACAGTTGGGCGGTTGTGTTTTTGTCGGGTGGGCTAATTATCGGGGCGATCGCCCTGTTAATCCGCTGGGCTGTGCTATCGGCCTACGCCTTGTAGGGGATCGTGCCTGATGGGGTGCGATCGCCGTTCGCTTCAGGATGACATTTGGCGGGCGTTATGCTCAGGATTATGAACTCAATACAACTCCAATCCTCATCCACCACCATGACCATTCATGTTTTTGAACCGAAGCACCGGGTGTTTACGGCTAGCGATTCACCCGAGCTGCTGTATTGGGTTGATAGTATGCTGCTGCCTGCAACCACAGCGTTGGTGATCGATCTGAGCGGCATTGCCTTTATCGACAGCAGCGGCATTGGTGCTCTGGTAATCGCCCATAACCGAGCCAAACGCATCAATATCAAGTTTATTTTGTGTGGCTTAAGCGAGCAGGTGCGGATGAGTCTGCATTTGACTGGGCTAATGCAGGTGTTTGAGGCATATAGCACCTTGGCTGAATGTGAAGCGGCGCTGTTACCGGCTTAGTGCTGTGCCCTTTAGGCGCATGCCGCTGTGGACATAGGCAATAGGCCCGTCCGATGTTTGTAAATTCATGGACTTATAGCAGCAGACCTCGGAGGTTTTAAAACCTCCGAGGTCTATGATCCGTTAGATTTTCCCTAAGCCTAAATGGGGCGTACTGACGTATGTCCCATTTGGGATCGCTAGCCTAGTCGACATCGTGGGCAAAACGGTTGTAGAGGAAGTCGAGGGCGTAGTTGCGCAGCTTGTAGTATTCGGGATCTTCCATGATCCGGTCGCGATCGCGGGGGCGCTGGAACGGAATCGTCATGATCTCGCCAATGTTGGCGGCGGGGCCGTTGGTCATCATCACGAGGCGATCGGCCAGAAATAGGGCTTCATCGATATCGTGGGTGATCATCAATACGGTGCAGCGGTGCTCGTTCCAGATGGTGAGCAGTTCTTCTTGCAGTTCCTCTTTGGTGATGGCATCGAGTGCGCCAAAGGGTTCGTCGAGGATCAGCACCTGGGGGCGGGTGGCCAGAGCGCGGGCGATCGCCACCCGCTGTTTCATCCCGCCTGATAGCTGGGGTGGCTTTTTGTCGGCCGCATCGGCCAAGCCCACCATAGCCAGGTGATCACGAACGATCGCCCGCTTTTGGGCTTCGGGTTTGTTGCCATAGACCGAGTCAACGCCAATGTAGACGTTTTCAAAAGCCGTCAGCCAAGGCAACAGAGAATAGTTTTGGAAGACCACCATGCGGTCGGGGCCGGGCTTGGAAATGGGCACGCCCTGCAAGGACACAACCCCAGAGGAGGGTTCCGAAAACCCCGACACCATGTTGAGCAGGGTCGATTTGCCGCAACCCGAATGCCCAATCACACAGATAAATTCACCCTCTTGAATGGTCAGATTGACATCTTCTAAGACGGTGTAAACCCCTTTGGGGGTGGGGTAAACCTTGCCGACGTTTTCAAAGGATAGGAACTTCTCGGAGTTGGAATGGGAAGATGCGGGTTGGGCGGTGTCGTGTTTTAGGGTTTGCATAGTGTTGGGTCGAATAGGGTGGGAATGAATGGTGGGTGGGGATCAAACCCAGGCGGGCTGGGCGGTGCGTGCCCGTCTGGGTTTGGGGGAGAGTTCATGGTTGCCGAGTGCTCTAGGCGGCTAGGCGACTTGCGCATTAGGGACTAGGCGATTGGCGTCGAGGGCAACCTCAGCCACGCTAAAGTCGCGCTTGATGTCTAGACTGTTGAGGTAGGTGATGGGGTCGTCGGCATCAAAGGCCACGCCATCAAATAGCTCAATCGGGCCACGGTGATATTTGATATCGAGCATCCCCAGTTCACGGGCGGCGGTGCTAAATACGCTGACGCGGCAGACGCGCTCTAAGATTTCCATCCAGTTGCGGGGGAAGGGAATATCACTCCAGCGGGCCATCTGGGTCATCATCCACAGGTGCTCGGTACGGCTGGGGCGGTTGACGCCATCGCCATAAAACAAGTGGTGAGCGTATTCGCGCATCGGCTTGTCGAGGCTACAGGTATAGCTGTTGGGGTCGCCGAGTTGGATGTAGTCGAGATCGGTGCTGACGTATTCGCGGCGCGACAGGATCTGCTGCACGTCTTCGGCATTGGCCGGGTCGGCGCAATAGCGGCAGGCTTCGAGCAAGGCTTTGGCTAAAGCAATGTGGGTGTTGGGATAGGCGATCGCCCAATCTTCACGCACCCCCAGCACCTTGCCAGGATGACCTTGCCAAATTTCTAGATCGGTGGCGACGGTAAAGCCAATGCCTTCGACCGCGGCCCGCAGGTTCCACGGTTCGCCGACGCAGTAGCCGTCGATGATACCCGCTTTGAGGTCGGCAATCATCTGGGCGGGGGGAATGGTCTTGAGCGACACGTCATGGTCGGGATCAATGCCGCCAGCCGCCAGCCAATAGCGCAACAGCAAGTTGTGCATCGATGACGGGTGCACCATGCCGAGGGTATGGTTTTTCTCGGTCGATTCTAGCAGGCGCTGCTTGAAGTCTTTGGCGGTATGCACCCCCTGCTCGTAGAACTTTTTGTCGAGGGTGATGGCGTTGCCGTTGCGGGTCATGGTGAGAGAACTGACCACCGGCAGCGGCGTGTCTTGATGGCCACCCACGGTCAGCCAAACCGGCATCCCGGCGGGCATTTGGGCCGCATCCAGATAGTTGCCAGCGATGCCATCGACGATGCCACGCCAGCTGCTTTCGCGCACCAGCGAGACTTCATCCAGCCCATGCTTGGCAAAAAAGCCCTTCTCTTTGGCGATGACGACAGGGGCGCAGGCGGTCAGCGGCACAAAGCCAATTTCGAGGTTGACTTTTTCTAACCCATGGCGGGCGATCGCCGTGGTTTTCTTGGCCCGCAGCTTTTTGATCCGCTTTTGCTGGTTGAGGAAGTAAATGATTTCGGAACGCAGGCTGTAGTAGCTGGGGTGGCTGACGACATCCATGCGGCGGCGGGGACGGGGAATATCAACCTCTAGGATGCCGCCAATTTTGGAGTTGGGGCCATTGGTCAACATGACAATGCGATCGCTCAATAGCACCGCTTCATCCACGTCGTGGGTAACCATCACAGCGGTGAGGTTGCTTTCGTCGCAAATGCGCATCAGCTGCTCTTGCAGGTTGCCTCGCGTCAATGCATCCAATGCGCCAAAGGGTTCATCCAGCAGCAGCAGCTTGGGGCGAATGGCCAAAGCACGGGCGATCGCCACCCGCTGCTTCATCCCACCCGAGAGCTGCGAGGGCGGCTTATCGGCCGCGTGCTGCAAACCCACCAGATTAATGTACTGCTCGATAATTTGCCGCCGCTCAGCCTTGGGCACATCGGTCAGCACCTCATCCACCGCTAGGGCAATGTTGTCGCGCACGCTCATCCACGGCAGCAGCGAATAGTTTTGGAACACCACCATCCGATCGGGGCCGGGGCGCGACACAAACCGCCCTTCTAAGGTGACAACCCCCTCAGTCGGCAGATCTAACCCAGCAATCATATTCAGCAGCGTCGATTTGCCACAGCCCGAGTGGCCAATCAGCGAAACAAATTCGCCTTTTTTGATGTCGAGGTCGATGCCTTTGAGGGCAACATATTGCCCACCATTGGTCAGGTTAAACACTTTTTCGACCTGTTCTACGCCAACAAAAGTACTCATAGGGGTTCAAAAAATAAAGGTCAAGGTGAATGTCGTGGTCAAGGTAAATGTTGTGTACTTGCCGGTAGTGAGCCAGAGAACTAGCCAGAAAACCTGCCAGAGAACTAACCAGAAAACCAGTCAGAGAACTAGCGCTGCATCAAGAAATGTTTCAGATAGCAACGATCTCGGTCGATTCGAGGGAGAAATTAGATTCCAGGACGAGGGCGCTGTAACAAAACAACAAATCAGCTTAAGAAAAGCTATTTTTTTGCTTTTTCGAGCGTTCTCGCCCTTTAGAGTGTGGCTATGGTCAGTTTTGCTTTTGTGGGTCGTTAATGCAGAGCATTAAATCGACTGCAAAAGGTTCGTCAGTATTCAAGGCGCGTTTGGTTTTATAGAAGGAAACTATGTCATACGCAATTGCACCATTCATGAACCTGGAACTCGGGTTACTCCCTATTTTGTTGGCGCAGGACTCAGCTCCTATTGACGGGGCCGCGGCTGCTGGAATTAACGCTGGTTCGCTCGTCCTCAATCTGATCCTCTATGTAGTGATCGCTTTCTTTTGGCAGAAGATTTTCACCAAAGTTGGCGTAGAACGTCCCTGGTTTGCTTGGATTCCCATCTTGAACGTGTATGCTGCGTTTCAAGCCGGGGACGAAGAAAATCCAGTTTTGTGGACAGTTCTGATGCTCGTTCCCTGCGTCAACATCGCCGCAGTGGTGAAGCTGATCATTGCCTGGGTGAACGTTGCCAAAAAGTTAGGTAAATCTCCGTGGTTGTTGCTCCTGCTGCTGGTGCCCATTCTTGGCTCCATTGGTGTGTTTGGCTATTTTGCGTTCGGCTAATTTAGGCTCACGATCATGAAGTTGAAACACAGACGGCTGATTTTCTGCGTCCTGCTAGCGCTACTTGCGGGTGGTTCCATGGCGGTGTACTCAGAATCAGACGCTAACTTTTTTCTGAAAACATTTGAGGTCGTGGTTTTCCAGCAAATTGCAACGGTTGTGATTTACTTCAGTTGCTTTGGCTCAGACCTATTGCGATCGCGTGATTCATGATGGTGATTCATGATGATTGAGATCAGCCGTCTTGTTCTTTATCAAGGAATGGAGCCACTGTCGCCCCGGCGATGGTGGCTGCGGTTGTTTTACTTAGCGATCGCCTTTGCTCCCCTAGGGGGCAGTATGGTTTTCAATCTGTGGGGGCATTCTCCGTTGAGAGGATGTCCTCTATTGCATACGATTGGCATTCCCTGCCCGGCTTGGGGGTTAACCCGCTCTTTCATGGCTTTCGCCAGAGGAGACTGGGCAGGGGCGATCGCCTTTCATGCCTTTGGCCCGTTTCTGTTTATCGGTTTTGCTCTAGCGGCAGTACATTTGCTGTTAGAGGTGATCCGACGACAGCGGATTTGGGCGTTTTACCTTCCCTTGATCACCAGTCCTAAGACCCAAATTGCCTTCTTCCTAACGCTATTCACTTACCACGGTTTTCGGCTGTATCACCTAGCGACAGCGGGAGATTTACACATTAGGGTGTTGCATTGGTAGGTGTTTGCATTACCTACTGAGGCGGTGCAATCCAGCGCTGGATGAAGGCGATCGCCCGGTCTAAAACTAGACCCACCGCCCCGATGTAGACCACTGCCACGATGATTTCGGTAACGTAGTTTTGCTGGTAAGCATCCCAAATAAAGAAGCCAATCCCGGCAACACCCGACATCACGATTTCAGCAGCGATAATTGCCAACCAAGCTAGACCAATGGCAATCCGTAGACCTGTGAAAATATAGGGCAGAGCAGAGGGCAGCAGGACTTTGAAGAAGTATTTTTGTTTAGAAATTTGTAAAACGCGGGCTACGTTTTTGTAGTCTTGGGGAATTTCGCGGACGCCTACTGCCGTGTTGATCAAAATCGGCCAGATTGCCGTGATGAAGATAACGAACAGGGCAGCGGGTTCATTTTGACGTAGAGCGGCTAGCGAAATGGGTACCCACGCCAGCGGTGCCACCATGCGCAAGAACTGGAACAGGGGGTCGAGGGCTTTGTCGATAACGGCGTTGCTGCCGACTAAGATGCCGACGCTAATGCCAACAATAGCCGCTGCACCATAGCCCTTCACCACACGGGCGAGGCTAGCCATCGTCTGGCGAAATAAACCTTGGTCAAGGTCGCTGTTGTAATAAAACGGATGCAAAATCAAATATTGACTGCGTTCGTTGGTAACGACTTGCCAGGGGCCGGGCAAGGCAATCAGGTTAAGGCTGGATAGCACTTGCCACACGACCAGGAAGGCCACAATGCCGAGTACAGGCAGGGCGATCGCCGCAGCAGGGCTTTTGAGAAACGCTTGAATCTTTTTCTGGTTGCTCGCTCCACGAGCGCGGGCGGGGATAGAACTGCTGGCCATAGATACTCCTTACAAACAGATGAACGGATAGGCAGATGAGCAATGCTTTTGCAAGCAAAGATTTAACAAGCCAAACTCAGCAAGAGCCCGTGCCTATGGAGACACGACTGGGATGCCAAGTACCCCCCCTCAGTGGCCTAGGTGAAGAGTTTGAGACTGTAAAGCGACTGATCAGACGCCGTTGGCACTGTGCCCAAATCAGAACCTCACAAGTAGCCTTACAGCCCCAAACCACAACCCTAAACAACAGTTGCAAACTGCATTGAGTGTGTAGCGTTAAATCTGTGTAGCGTTAAGTCAGTGAGCCGTGACTACGCGGCCTTGATCGCCAAGCTGTCGAGGTAGCCTTGGGGATTTTCGGGGTCAAACTTGATGCCGTCAAAGAAGGTTTCAACACCACGGCTGGTGCCGCTAGGAGCATCGGCCTCGAAACCAGCTTCCTTCGCCGCTTCACGCCAGAGATCTTCGCGGTTGACTTCGTCAATAATGCGCTTGGCCACATCGAGGTCGGTGATTTTGTCTTTGTGGAAGCCCCAGCGCAAGCTTTCAGTCATAAACCACAGGTCATGGCTCTTAAACGGATAGGAAATGCTAGCGCCGTTGGGATCTTTCCAGTACAGCGGGCCGACATTGATGTCGTTGAAGTCAGTCTTGCCATCACCCATCTTGTAGGTGCCTTTATAGGGCGGTGTCAGAATTTCGCTGGTGGTGTTAAAGAACTGCCGCCCTGCACAAATCGTTACCAGTTCAGCACGGTTAGCCGGGTCGTCACACCACTGTTGAGCTTCCATAACCGCTTTGAGGATGGCTTTGGTCGCTTTGGGGTGGGCTTCTACCCAGTCAGCCCGCATCGCCAAATATTCTTCGGGGTGGTATTTCCACATTTCAGCGGTCAGTGCGCCCATGAAGCCGATGTTGTCGGTGACGATGCGATAGGGCCAGGGGTCGCCTGTGCTAAAGGCATCCATGGTGCCGTTGCGCATCCCTTGCACCGTTTCAGCGGGGGGCACAGCCAAGAGTTCGATATCGGTATCGGGGTTGACACCGCTGGCTGCAAACCAGTAGCGAATCCAGAAGTCTTGGTTGGCCGTGGGGAAGGTATAGGCGGCTTTAAACTTACGACCGTTGGTGGCCTGGAAGTTTTTGACGTAGTCGGGGTCGTTAATCTTGAGGCCAATGCCTTTGCCCGTGTGGGTACCGGCGATCGCAATACCGTTGCCTTGGGTGTTGAGCTGACAGAGCAGCGCCATGGGCACCTTTTGGTTGTTGAGGGTAATAATGCCCTCGTGGATTAGGTGCGGCATCGGCATTTGCCATTGCCCACCATCAATACCACCGCCAGACGACCCAATGGTGACGTTGTCGCGTGCACCAGCCCAGTTGGCCTGCTTAGCGACCTCGGCCTCCGTCATCCCATACTTGGCAAAAAAACCTTTCTCTTTGGCAATGATTAGGGGAGCTGATTCAACAATGGGAATATAGCCCAACACCACCTTGGTGACTTCGGGCGTGTCACCGCTGGCAACAGGGCCAGGTGCGGGAGATTGAGCGCTGGGAGTGGGGGATGGCTGGGCACATCCCTTGAGCAGCACGGCTCCTGCCGTAGACGCGGCAGCGGTCACTAAAAATTTCCGACGAGACAAGCCAGAGAAATTAGACATAGATCCTCCTACAGCGTTGATATGCAAACGCCAATAAAAATGAATATCGGGAATGGGCAATAACTGACGCACACTAGCGACTCGAAACGGGCTCGCAACACGGATGTGAAGCTAGCTCGGTCTTGGTTTTACATCGCTTGCGCGGCGATCGCCAGTGTTTATTTGTCGTTGAACTGAGTGTACCGCGTTTTACGGCAGGCATCTATAAAAACTTATGATAGATTCGATAGCCATATTAATAAGTCTATAGCTAAAC
>DATNOW010000194.1:0-3929 GCA_036703515.1 Chroococcidiopsis sp. | reverse complement strand
TACCCTACAGACCGCGTTTATCCTTCATGTCAGGTTGAGTACACGTTTGATAGTCCAAAACATCCACATGCAAGATGGGGACGGCTGATCACTGGTTTTGTGACGTGCGTTCATCTTGAGTTTATTGGCAAGGGCTACCCTTCTGAGATCAAGGCTTGCAGAGAGTACAAAGCCTAACCCCCCCCGCGATCGCCCCTGCTGGAGGGCTTGCCGGAGTCGGAGCCGGGCGATCGTCTTCCCGCAAGGGATGTAAACCGATTGAGGATTGCTCATGTCTAATGTAATTGTTAAAACTGTACTCAAAAAAGGCAGAACCCCAGAAGACTTGACACTAGATACGATCTCTCACCTCCAAGTAGAGGATGCCGAGCAGTTTCAGCAAAGCGATCATCTACTAATCATTCAAAACTACGGCACAGAAGATCAGTCAGTTCTAGCTCTTGACATGGAAAGTCTCTTTGAGCTGCTAACGCTAATCAAATACGTTCCGCCTATCGAGTATCTCCGGATGTGCGATTACGAAGATTACCTGTCCGACTTTCAGGGCGAATCAAAATAACCCACCCACAACTCAAAAGGCGATCGCCCCTCCTTGCAAGACTGCGATCGCCCCTACCTTGGGATCACGCGCTAGCATAGGCGAACGCAACACCAAATCATCACGCCAGCCTCGGGGCATCTACCGAGGCTGTTTCTGTTTTTCGCAACGCTGCGCGGATTTGCTTAGGGAAAATTGATGACAAGCCTAGCTTTTAGGCAAGATTAGCTCTAATAATGAGCAATAGAGCGCTTGACAGCGAAACAAGTTTTATCCCAGCCAAATGCCCAACACCTCGACGGTTCAGATTGAAAATTCTGCCAATGCGGTTTTTTATGCAGCGCTAGACCGGTTGTGTCGTCGCGATCGCCATCTTGCCGCGATTGGACAAGCGCGGGCCAGCGGTGAGAGCGCTGGCGTTTTAGTGCTAGATGTGCAAAAGGATTTTGTCCCGATTGTTTACAAAAAACTCATGAAGATCATTCGGCTGATTGCGTTAAGCGGTGATCCGTTTGGCGCGATCGCTGTCAATGACGAGGTGTTGCAGGTTGCCGACTTAAAGCGGCTGTGCCCTGCGATCGCCAAACCTACTGGAAGCTACGACCGCAGATCAATGAACGAACAGCAGCAACAGGTTAATCGCCGCTACAGAGCACTTTTAGGCTTTGAGGCGACTAAGGGCACGATCTTTATAATTTCTACCGCTGGGGTTTACCTTGAGGTGTTGATCCACGAGGGAACGACTAGCCGGATTCCGCCTGAGGACATGATCGGGAAGCCGCTTGACGCGATTTTGCCTCTTGAGACGGCCTTGCACATTACTCAGCAAATAAAAGCCGCTTACGCAGAGGGCAAGCGGCGAAAAATTCAGTATGGGATTTGGGAACGGCGGTACGAATCCGAGGTGATACCTGTGCCTGGGGCGGATCAATGCTTCCTGGTTTGCGTGCGCCTTTAGTGGGTGCTTGCGCCATTTAGGTGCTCTTTGCGCTTGCCGGTGAATGGATCAAGCTCTTCTGCCAAAACCGCGATCGCATCGTTAAGGGTGCAATAGGAGCCGTCTGGCAGTTGCAGCACGTTGGCCCTGGTTAGTGCTACCAAGATTTCTAGGGGCGGAGCGCTGTGAACCGCTCGCTCAACGCGCCCCAGCACGGAGTCCGAAACTTTAAAACCTGTCTGCACGGTTAGCCATCGTGCAAATTGCGCTTGGGTTATTACGTCGCCTACAACCTCAGTTGGATTGGATTGCAACCAAGCTGAAACGGTCGATTTAATACGGGAACTCAGCCGAGTTTGACGAACCCATTCGCCAAAGACAGCCATCCCCTCTCGCGTTACGCCACTTTCTCGCATTTTTACACCACCAAAATCACGCTAATTAACCCAAATTTAGCCCAATACAAGAGCGACTTTGTAAAGTCAGAGTCAATTTTTATTTTTGATAGCGGATCTTGAGTAAGCGAGATCGATCTGCAAAATAGACTTGCAAAATCGATTGATTGGATACACAATGTATACAGTCCAGTCATACGGTATCGGTCATGCCTACCAAAAGCCGACAGCCAATACAGGTTTGGTCTACAACGCACGAAAAGATTGTGGCGATCGCTGCCAGTGAAGGGAAGCCGATTTCCCAACTCATGGATGAGTGGGCCACTACGCAATATCGAAAACTGCAGCGGGTGCAAGCATCTACCTCTGATGCTGCGATCGCCCGTGCCTCATAGCAAAAGCCGCCCCGGTCAGTGACTAGGGCGGCTTTGAACTGCAAATAAACACAGTTGATTGGAGAACCAACTTATGCAAATTCTAGCGCGAACCAACGTACTACAGGCAGCCAGTAGTTTTGAGTTACTAACTCGGCTGGCAGATTTGCGACCCGACATCTGCGGCAACGCCTGCGACCCGCATGGCAACCCACTGCCGTTAGAGTTCGGCTTGTTTGTCGATCCTGATGATTTTGGCAATTGGGCAACCGTTGACCCAGCCGCCGAGCCGGGGCTAGAGCCAATCGACTTGGCATATCTACAGCACACCCTACAAGAGGCGATCGCCCGCGAGGGTTTGCGCTACCGGATTGAGAACGATGGCGCGGGTTATGCCCATGCCAAGCTTTGTGCTGCTGACACCGTGGCGGGCGCAACACTGGCAAGCTCCAAATGGGCAGCGATCGCCATCCTGGAGGCGTTCGTTGAGTACCTGAACAGGGAGGGCAGCGCAGATGCCGCAGGGTGATCAAAAGCAGCGAAAGGCTGAGATAGCCCAGTGCAGAGAGGCGATCGCTCGCGAAATTGCCCTAAAGCCCGGAATCACAGCGAATCGACTTCAATTCTTATGCCCCGGTGGTTACGGGCCGGTCAAGCGGATGGATTGGATTTACGACACCCTAGAGCGGCTGTACAAACAAGAGCGCATCCGCTACGCCTGCAATCGATTTCACGGCAACCCACCAGAGATTTATTGCTGGACTCTTGATTTTGAGCCACCGCAGTCTGAGCTATTCAAACCCGCCAAGCCTAGGGCGCTGGGTGAGCTGAGGATTTATCACGATCCATCGGTGATCGCGAACTACAAGCCGCCCGCCCCGTCAATCGTTAGCCAGCGATCGCCCGTTGAGGCAATGGTGGGCTGGGGAACGAAGCATCTAAAACCTGCTCTAGAGCCCGACAAAGAGCCGAAAACAACAGTTGAGCCAAAAACAGAGTTAGCAGCCATGGGAGAGAAGTACAGAAGTAGAGCAGAGATAAGGGCGGCGATCGAGTCAGCCCTTGCCAAGTTTGAGGAAGCGGGCGAGCCGTTTACCCTGGTTCAGTTTTTTGACGCCGCTGGGCTCGGGAATTCGACCATTTACACCAAAGCTTACGAAGACTTGAAGGCGCGGCTTTTGGAACTTAAGGCAAAGCTTGACCCACCGCCAAAGCCCCGCCGCCGCAAAGATCGACGCGACGAACTGAGGCAGCAAATTGGCGAGGCCGAGCAGCAGATCCGAGACCTAGAGCAACGCAATAAAGAGCTCAGAAAACAGCTAGCCCAGTCACAGCAGGCGATCGCGCCTACCGCTGAGCAAGCCATTGATTTGATAGGCGCTCTACGGGCTGAGGCAGTCAGGTGGGAACGACAGATAGAGAAGTACCACACCCAGCTTGATGAACTGGGCGCTGACCTAAAAGCCGCTGAGGAAAACTTAAGCGCAGTCAATCGCCTGCTCGCAATTCATGAAAGCGAGGTTGTGAAACCCGCAAGCAACGGGCATCACGCCCACACTGTTTTATCCAAACCGTAAACCCTAAGCAATAAAAAAGCCCCCGAGCGCGGCTCTGGGGCTTCCAAAAAAATCTTTATGACATCAATCCTAGCAAATACAGCAAAGCCTGACTACATCACCCAAGAC
>DATNOW010000193.1:0-6315 GCA_036703515.1 Chroococcidiopsis sp. | reverse complement strand
TGCACCCTGCCGATTATTGGCACCGATCCCCGCCAGGTTGCCCTACCCCGCAAGAAGGAGCTGTGTGGTCACTATGCCGATATCCTGCGCAGCGTAGACGATCGCATCGCCACCACCTCGGTTCGCTACAGCGACAGCAGCCAGCGGATTATCTTAGCGACTTCCGACGATACCCTGATTGAGCAATCGTGGGTCGATATGGAAATGCGCTTTGCCGCCACCGCCCGCAATGGTGAAACCGTCCAGACGGGGCGTGAAACCACCGGTTCGCGCAAGGCCTACGAAGACTTAGAGCAGCTTGATTCCCAAGTGCGGAGTGCCGCTCAGCGTGCGGTAGACGCCCTAGACTTGCCGCCGGTCAAGGGCAATACCTACACGGTGGTGATTGATCCTATCCTGACAGGGCTGTTTGTCCATGAAGCCTTTGGGCACCTCTCCGAAGCGGATATGACCTACGAAAATCCAGATTTGCTGGAGATCATGACCATCGGGCGACGGTTTGGCCCTACTGATCTGCAAATCCTGGATGGTGCGGCCCCAGAAGGGCATCGCGGCAGCTATTACTACGACGATGAAGGGGTACCGGCAAGCACGACCCAGCTGATTCGCGATGGCGTTTTAGTGGGGCGGCTGCACTCCCGCGAGACGGCCGGTAAGCTGGGCGAAGACGCGACCGGCAACGCCCGCTGCCTCAGCTACCATTTTCCGCCCATCGTGCGGATGACCAACACCTGGATTGAGCGGGGCAAAACCCCGGTGCCCGAGCTGTTTGAGGGCATTGAGGAAGGGGTTTATGCCCGCAACTGGCTGGGGGGCATGACCAATGGTGAAATGTTTACCTTCACCGCCGGAGAGGCCTGGATGATTCGCGATGGGGCGATCGCCGAACCGGTGAGGGACGTGACCCTATCGGGCAACGTATTTACCACCCTGGCCGATATCGAAGCGATTGGGGATGATTTCTTTTGGGATGAATCGGGCGGCTGCGGCAAGGGTGGACAGAGCGGTTTACCCGTCGGCTGCGGCGGCCCAAGCTTGCGTATCCGCGATGTGGTGGTGGGTGGAGAGTCGGTGGAATAAGCAGTCTCTGCAATATCTTCCTGTAAAGCTGCCCCAGATCTGCCTCGGATCTGCCTCAGATCTGCCCTAGCGTTGCCCTGGGGTTGCCCGATGACTGCCCGATGACTGGATGGGAGGAGCGATCCATCAAAGCCACAGGCATGGGCGATCCCCTGCGCTACACCGCAGAGGATTCAACGTCTTCAGACATGGAACTAGTAGCAGGCAGCTCTAAGCAATAGCCCGCGCCATACACGGTTTTGATATAGCGAGGATGACGGGGATCAGGCTCTAGCTTGGTTCTCAAGTGGCGGACATGGACTCGAATGGTCTCAATGTCGTCGTCGGGATCATAGCCCCAAACTTCTTTGAGAATTTCGCTTGGCGAAACGGTTTGCCCATGGCGCTGCAATAGACAGTGCAGCAGCTCAAACTCCAAATGAGTCAGCTTCACGGTTTTATCAAACCAAATGGCTTCGAGCCGCTCAGGGACGAGCGTCAGCGGCCCATAGTTGAGAATTTCGCTATGTTTGGCGGCTTGGGGAATGCGGTCGGTGCGGCGCAGCAGGGCACGCACGCGGGCCAACATTTCCTCAATTTCAAAGGGTTTGGTCAGATAGTCATCTGCACCTGCGTTAAACCCTTCAACCTTGTCTTGGGTTTGACCTAAAGCAGTGAGCATCAAAACGGGAATGTCTGCCGTGCGATCGTCTCGACGCAGGCGTTGACAAACCGTGAAGCCGTCCACTTTGGGCAGCATCAGATCCAGCATGATCAGGTCAGGCAAAAGCTGTAGCGCGAGTGCCTGGCCTTTTATTCCATCGGGGGCTTGGCTGACGTCATACCCAGCAAGTTCTAGGTTAACGGCAACCAGCTCCGAGATTGCAGGATCATCATCGATGACGAGTATCCGAGGCATCATTAAAAAGGGTTAGGGAGGACTGAAACGAGTGAAGCAAATAAATAGACTGTTGAGGAATAAGAAGATTCCTGTTCAGATTATAAGCAAGGATTCTAATTTCTTTACTGAATGAAGTCTAGATTAACGGGCTGTGATGATGAGATTTAGTAAGAGTTGTTGTAATTGAAAGGGAGAACTTGTTCACTTTGGTTTTACTTATCATTTCAGGGTTGATTTTCGTCGGATTGCTCAACTACCTGCTGAGACTGCGCGATTCGATCCGCGGGGCCCCTCGCTTGAGTAAAACCATTGAGCCTGCTGTGCTCTTGAATTGGGCGGAGTCCAGCGCTGCTGATGGCGCTGAGGCATTCCCTACCGTCGCGGTAGTTGTGCCGGTGTTTAATGAGGCGGCCAATGTAGAGGACTGTCTGATCGCGATTCTCAACAGTGCGATCGCCCTCAAGGATCGCCTCCAGGTGTGGCTTGTGGATGATCAGTCTACGGATCAAACCTGGGCGATCGCCCAAGCGCTTCAGACCCGGCTGAAGGATCCTCGGCTCCACCTTTTGCGCGGCCAGCCCCGCCCGCCGGGGGAACGGTGGGCGGGCAAAAACTGGGCCTGCACCCAGGCCGCAGAGCACGCCAGCGGTGACTATCTGCTGTTTGTGGATGCCGACGTGCGGCTACAGCCAGGCGCAATCGACAGCGCTGTGGCCCTATCGGCTACTCAGCAGGTCGATTTGCTCACCTGTGCGCCCACCATTGTCTGCGGCTGTTTAGCCGAGTGGCTGGTGCAACCGCTGATTTTTAGCACTATTTTGATTGGCTTTGACTTTGACGGGGTCAATGATCCCCAGTCAGATAAAGCCTTTGCCGCTGGCCCGTTTATGCTGTTTCGGCGATCGGCCTATGACGCGCTGGGAGGGCATCGTGCGGTGGCCCCTGAGGTGGTCGAAGATGTGGAGCTGGCCCGACGGGTGAAGGCGCAGGGGTTGACCCTCAAGTTTGTCTCCGGTTCGCCCCTGGTGGAAGTGCGGATGTATCGCTCTTGGGCGGCCCTGTGGGAGGGGTGGACAAAGAATATGTATATGGGTTCCCAGCGCAGCCTCTATATGATGTTTTATCTGGGCGGCATGACTCTGGCTCTCTGCACCCTGCCTTGGCTGATCGGGCTGGGGCTGTTGGCTAAGCTGGTCGTGGCGGGCGTGGCCAGTATGACCCTTTGGCAGTGGGGGGCGATCGCCCTCTGTGCTTGCAGCATTGCCTGTCACTATATCCTCCGCCGCATTTGGGCCCACAACTTTAACCTGCCGAGCCGCTATTGGTGGCTGACTGGGGTAGGAGGGGTGCTGATTGCCGCAATTGCGATCGCCTCGACGATCAAAACCGAAACCGGATGGGGCTGGACATGGCGCGGACGGCAATTGAGCTATAAGCCTTAGGGCTGAGCCTTAGGGCTGGTCGGCAGACGTTAGGGCATAGGTGCGGAAGCGCTCTAGATCTTCCTTTAGGGTTGATTCCACAATGCGTCCTAGAAACAGGTTATCCATCAGCGGCCCCAAAAAGCCGGGAATGGCGTAGGACACCGAAAGCTTGACAATGCTGTGCTCTCCGCGGTCATAAAAGCGGATGGCACCCCGATTGGGTAGGCCATCGACCGATTCCCACTGGATGATTTGGTGATTGATTAATTTGACAATGCGAGACTGCCAGCTAAACTCAAGGCTGCCGGTGGCCAGCTTCCAGCGCGATAGGTCTGGATCGTCTTCGCGCACCTTGACCGAATCAATCCACTTCATCCAGCGGGGCATTTGCTCTAGGTCAGACCAGAGCCCCCAGACGACATCGATCGGGGTTTCAACTTCAACTTGGACGGTGTGTTCGAGCCAGTCTGCCATAGGAAACGAGGGATAGGGGAGTAGAGCGAGCTGAAGGTGTCCCTGTTAAATGGGTTAGTACTTAAATAGCCCAGCCCCCTGCACCTTGTATCCCAGCGGTTCCAGGATGCGGGCGGCGGCCTGTTTGCCGGAAATGGTGGCCCCTTCCATGCTGTCGATATAGTCTTGCTGGGTATAGCTTCCCGCCAAGAAGAAGTTGGCGATCGGCGTCTTTTGGGGCGGACGGTAGGGATCCATCCCGGCTTTTTCGCGATAAAGCGATTGGGCCAGCTTGACCACATTAAACCAGGTCATGGTCAGGTCGCGGGACGACGGAAACAAATCGTGGATTTGCTTAAGGGCGTGCTGGGCGATGTCGTCGTTGCTCATTTTGACAAACGGGTCGCCAGGGGTGAGCACAACCTGCATCAGCGAACCCTGCCCTTCGCGGTAGTAGTCTTTGGGGCTGGTCAACGCTAAGTCGGCAAAGCACGAAAAGTCGGCATCGGCGCTATAGAGCAGGTTATCAATCCCGGCCGCGTGGTGCAGTTGCGATCGCTCTTCGGCATTGTTGAGCTCCGTGACCCAGCCGTCAAACCGCATTTGCACCGTGACTACCGGCACAGCCTCTAACTTGTAAATGTTGTCAAATTCGGGCCAGCGTCGCCACTCCTGCGGCAGCAGGCGCTGAATCCCCGGCACATCGCAGGCGGCCAGATAGGTGTCGGCCGTGATGATCTCTTCGCCATCGCCGTTGGCGATCGCCAGCCCGGTAACGGTGGTGTGTTCTGCCTGGTCGTCAAACAAAATCCGACGGGTTTGGCGACGCGTGTGGATTTTGACGCCACGCTCTTCCAGATAGCGGACAATCGGCTGGTGTAAATATTCTTCGGGAGAACCCGCCAGCATATTGAGCTTGGAGGCTTCAGTTTTGGCAGCAAACATCATGAAGATCGTCAGCATGCAGCGGGCTGAAATCTCTTCGGTGTTGATAAAGCCCAAGGCCAGCGCAATCGGATCCCACATGCGCTTGAGGCTATTTTGGGAGCCGCCGTGACTGCGAAACCAATCGGCAAAGCTAATCCCATCCAGCGCCCGAATCCACTTCATGGCGGCATCGTAGTTGACGAGGCCGGGCACAATCGGGCTGGTGCCGAGGGCGATCGCATTTTGCACCTTATCTAAAGGCGTCAGCTGCCCGGTGGTAAAGAACGCCTTCAGACCGTGAAACGGCGCACCCAGCAGGAACCGAAAATCGAGCTTGCCGATTTCTCCGCCCCGGTTAATAAAATTGTGCACATGCTCTTTGGGAAGGAACGAGTCTTTGGCACCGACTTTTTCCATCAGGGCAAACAGGTTGGCATAGTTGTTGAAAAACACATGCAGCCCCATCTCGATGTGGTTGCCATCGGCATCGACCCAACTGCCGACCTTGCCCCCGACAAACGATCGCGCTTCAAACAGCTCCACCTCTTGCCCAGCATCCGCCAGTTCTACGGCTGCTGCTAGTCCTGCTAATCCCGCACCGATGATCGCAACGCGCATTCAAACGATTCCTGTTCAGTAGTCTTTATGCCAGTATTCATTACACATTGTAAAGGATCGAGCGGCTGTGGTTGATAGACTGATGGATTGTCTAGACAGCGCAATCGCTGGAGCCAAAGATGGCCTCTGAGTAGCATGCCACCTGAGTAATATGACGCCTGAGTAAACATTCGGCTAACAAAACCGCTAACAAAACATTGACATCCACTGCTAAGGTCAAGAACTTGAGATAAATTGGTCAACATTCAGCCTGACGTAACTCCCATTCCGCCAAACGTTCCCCACAGCTCACACAACATTTAACGAAGCGATCGCCCGTCTCCTTTACCTATGACCTTCCTGTCAATCATTTACGGCATTTTTCTGCTGAGTGTCCTGGGGCTGTATTGGTCAGTCGAAGGGCGATCGCTCAAGCTGTGGGTTTTGCTGGCCGCCAGTCTGGTGTTTTATAGCTCCCTGCAAATTCAGTACGTGCCGCTGCTGCTAGTCATGGTGCTGATCACCTTTCGGATTGGCGTCGCCCTTAGCACCCCGATCGACTGGCGCATCGAAAACGACGACTGGCAGTTTGTCCAGCAAGACTGGAACCGGCGGCGGCTAAAGGTGCTGTGGCTTGGCATCAGCCTCAACTTAGTATTGCTGGCCGGGTTCAAATACATCCCGTTTGTTTTAGATACCGTTGGGTTTGCCTTTAACCTGCCTGTCGCCACCCAAGGAGCCAGTTGGGTGGGCACCTATTTGATCGCGCCGCTGGGCATCAGCTTTTTTTGTTTTGAATGTATTGCCTACCTGGTCGATGTCTATCGGGGTGCGCCCGCTACCTATGATCTGCTGCGGTTTTCAGCCTACAAGCTGTTTTTTCCAAAACTGATCTCTGGGCCGATCAGCCGCTTTCATCCCCTGATGGGGCAGTTTCAAAATCTCAAATTTCCG
>DATNOW010000192.1:0-4317 GCA_036703515.1 Chroococcidiopsis sp. | reverse complement strand
TGAGCCACTTGGCTGGTGAATGGTGCGCCTATCCCCCATAAAATAAGCGATCAGAGCGATCGCTGAGCGCCATCAGTTTAGACCCGTTTAGACCCATTTAGACCTATCAGAATCACGTCAGATCGAGGAGAATTCAATGCCTGTTGCGGTTGGAGCGCTTGAGACAAAAGGTTTCCCTGCTGTATTAGCAGCAGCCGACGCCATGGTAAAAGCAGGGCGAGTAACCCTGGTAGGCTACATTAGAGCCGGGAGCGCCCGCTTTACGGTGATGATCCGGGGTGATGTCTCGGAAGTGAAAACAGCCATGGACGCAGGCATTGAGGCCGCCCAAAACACGCCGGGCGGGACGCTAGAAACGTGGGTGATTATTCCTCGCCCCCATGAAAACGTTGAGGTGGTGTTGCCGATCGCCTTTACCCGTGAGGTTGAGCCGTTTCGTGAATCGCTAGAGGGCCCACCCCGTCTGTCGGGCAGCGCACCGACAGCCTAAGCTAGCCACGTTTAAAGTCTAGTGCTCTGTCAAATCTAAATTTGTAGGTTGGGTTAGTGACAGCATAACCCAACAAAACCCTTGAATCTGTTGGGTTTCACTTCGTTCTACCCAACCTACGCTTACTAGTGCTATTACGACGAACCCCAGAATTATTGCGCAAAGGCGAGGACGAATCTCGCGCTGCAACAATAATTCTGGGGTTTCGTTTAGACGTTGGTTTCGTTTAAGACTTGACGAACAGTAGAGGCTTTACAGACAGTAGAGACCTGACGAACAGTAGGGGCGATCGCTATCGCACGATGGGCGCATCGTCATCGTCATCGTCATCTCCGCCCTTTTCTTGCACCGACCGCACAATCCGCGACAGCTCATTCTTTTCGTCGATCGCCACCCGACTGGGCGAACCGCTAATAATGCGCTCAAAATTGCGGAACGAATTTTTGATATCGGGCCCTTGATCGCTGATCACATATTCGCGAATTCCCTTGTCATGCCATGATCCCCGCATTTTGAAGACGTTGATCGCACGGGCCATCTCACCGCGAATTTCGACATATTGCAACAGCAAAATCGTGTCGGTAATGGTGGAAATATGGGATTCGGTAATCGAATGCGATCCCATAAACTGGTCGGTGGTATTCGTAAAGAAGCCGGTAATTTCTTCCTGCTTGGCAAAACCGGTCACGCCGATCACAAACTGGCGGAAGGCATTGTTGCTGACCCCCCGCGCTAGAGCCGAAAGCGAGTCAATGGCAATACGAGAGGGTTTGAAATCAGCAATTTCAGACTTAATAATTTGCAGGTGATCTTCAAGCCCCGCCGATTCGGGATAGGCGCAGATGATTTTTAGCAGCCCTTGGTGCTCTAGCTCCTCAAAGTCGATCCCCCACGACGAAGCGTTGCGCGATAGCTGGGCGCGCGATTCTTCGTAGGCAAACAGCAGGGCCCGCTCCCCAACGCGACAGCCATCTTGCAGGAACTTGCTGACCAGCAGGGTTTTGCCGGTACCCGTTGCCCCGGTGACCAGAATAATCGAATCTTTGAAAAAGCCGCCGCCGCACATTTCATCCAGCGTCTTCACCCCAGACGAAACCCGTACATTGGATGAGCGCTGGGTCAGACGCATCGCCCCGAGCGGGAAGATATTGATGCCATCATTGGTGATGGTGAAGGGATATTCACCCTTCATGTGGGTGGTGCCGCGCAGTTTCAAAATCTCGATGGTGCGTCGTCTGCGCTCACCTTCGAGGACGTTGCGGACGATCACGACGTTATCGGAGACGAATTCTTCTACCCCAAATCGGGCCACCTGCCCATACTCTTCGATGCGCTCAGTGGTCATAATGGTGGTCGCGCCGACTAGCTTAAGCCGCGCCACCAGTCGGAAGATTTCGCGCCGCACGACGGGGGCCGCGTCATACTGCTGAAACACAGCGGTGACCGAATCAATCGAGACGCGTTTAGCCCGATATTTGTGGATCGCGTATTGAATCCGTTCGATCAGGGCCGACAGATCAAAGCTGCCGATTACCTCTTGCCCTTCGGGATCAGGAGACGCATCGAGAATAAACAGCTTGCCCTCGTCGATCAGCTTCTGCAAGTCCCAGCCAAAGCTCTGAGCGTTTTTGATGATATCGGCGGGAGATTCTTCAAAGGTGACAAAGACGCCCGCTTCATCAAAGTGAGTGATGCCGTTGTAGAGAAACTGCACCGCAAACAGCGTTTTACCCGTACCAGACGTACCGCTGACGATGGTTGTGCGACCAACCGGCAAGCCGCCATGGCTGACATCATCGAAGCCTTCGATTAGGGTGCGAATTTTTTGAACACCCTCTAAGGGCTGCCTCGGTGTCTGATTTTTAGAGTTCATACGCTTGTTAAAGATTAATAATCGTCGAGAGATGCTTTTTTACTTTAGAAATGCAAGCAGTGAGTGTTTATAGAGACGCTAGATCAGTCTAAAGGACAAGCAGCGCCTGCACTAGGCATAAGGTTTAGAAGCAGACAGTCACAAGAACCAGCGTATTCAGCAATATTCACTAATATTCAGCAACAGGGCTTGATCCCAGCGTCAGGTGGCGGTCACCTCATCAGTCTGGGCTGCGATCGCGCCCCTATTAATACCCCCCATTCATACACCCAGCGATATCCCAAGAAACACCTTAAGAATTGTACAGTTCCTCCTCCCTCAGTTCTTCATACAAAAGATCGAGACCGATCAGCACTTTCTCCCGATCCGAGAGGTCGCCAATAATTTTGCGCACAGGCGGGGGCAAAATTTTGGCCAGGGTGGGCGTGGCTAAAATTTTGTCTTCTTCGGCCAGCTGAGGATTTTTGAGCACGTCGATGACTTTCAGGGCATAAACACCTTGAAACTCTTTTTCTAAAATATTGTTGAGCGTTTTGAGTGCCCGTACAGAATTGGGCGTGTTACCCGCCACATAGAGTTTGAGAATGTAGGTCTTTCGGAGAGGGCTCATATCGCTTGTGGGAATGAAGGGTGGATGATTGAGATGGAAGGGCAAGCCAAAAGGGCAATGGGAAGAAACAGCCTAAGATTCTCGCGGAATTGAACGACGATACAGTTCGCAGAGGTGGGCGATGGTGTCGATCAGCGCCAGTCGATAATCCAGCAAGATTTCGTCGCTGCGCCCTTCTAGTTTGAGCTGTTTTGAAAATTCATCCATCAGCTCCATATGAAGCTCTAAGATTTGCGGCACCGAGATATCGGCGAAAAATGCCGTATAGACAAAATTATCAATCTGCTCATTTAAATGGGGTTCGTTGGAGAAATACGTGAGGATAATTTCACGATAGTCTGCTTTCAACTGTTGAAGCAGTTCCTTTTTTTGAACTGGAGTCATGTGTCGAAAGAAACCAGTGGGATTACGTTTGTAATAAACCCCGAGGTAGCCTAAACGCTCTCTTAGCTTGTCTGCAAGGCGTCGCTGCTGCTTGAGGATTGAGTCTTCGACGATCGCTTCTGTGTCGGCGATCGCCTTGGGGGAGACGGGCCAACTCTCAGCGGAAAGCTGCAAAAACTTGCCGATCGATCGTTCGATCAGGGGCTCTAGCTGCTTGATCTGGGTTTCCGAAAGGGCGAGCACGGCAGGATGGTATCCTTGCTCGGGGTAATCAGCACCGGGGGTTAGCCGCTCGTCAGTTGTCGCTACGGCTGTTAGCACAACCGTAGGCAGAAATATCGACGATTGGCGCAATGTAGCAAACAAAGCGGGTAGGGTCTCGCTGGCTTCTAAGATCAAGCAGTCGATCTGCTGCTTAGAGCGTTCAACCCAGTCTATAAACTCAGGCGCTTGATTAAAGGTGGTCAATGTAAAGCGCTCGCTCTTTAAAGCTCGCCGCAGCGACTGAGCAAGGGCATCAGAGGATAAAAATGCGCAGATCGATAAATGAGGATGCAAAGCTCACGCAAATATAAAGGGTACGCCGGGCATTAAACGCGGAAACTGAAATTAACAGAGCGATCGACTATTTGTGTTACTAAATATTGCTCATTTTTAGCAAGATTTAATAGTTCATTATAATTCCAAATGCCAGCAATGCCTCAGACTGGCGCGATAATAGCGGTAAGAGCGTCATACCACGCTTGCGGGTGGAAGAAGTCCCAAACAAGAGCAATCGACAGGCGAGGTTGCAGTTATGCGGCGGTGCTAGGTTACGGCGGCGCTAGGTTGCGTTTGATGATGCGCTGGGTTTCCGCTGATAAGATCCTGCTATAGTTTGACTTGCAGTTGCTTATCACTCCTCTGCGAGGTCGTGTATTTTGATCGCTGCAATGTTCCAGGTAGAGGCGATCGCATAGT
>DATNOW010000191.1:0-5970 GCA_036703515.1 Chroococcidiopsis sp. | reverse complement strand
CGGGGCGCAAAATCCGCCTCGCGGGGCGATCGCCCGAGATGAGAGGTGGACGGTTGCTGGGCGTCCGGAGCAGAGGGCATGGCCAGAGGCACTGCCTTCTCCAGGCTGGGGGGCGTATGCTGTGCGCCTCGCCGAGCGGTTAATGCAGCCGCCAATGCAGCCGCCAATGCAGGTACCGTCGCCAATGCAGACCGAGAAACCATCGACCGATGCAGCCCTGATCTCCTGGCCCGAGGGGGCAAGAGCATGGGGCGTGGGGGGGTGGGCGATCGCCACCCTCCCTGTAATCCTTTACTATCACGATGATTTTGCTCGGCTGAGCGATCGCCTGCGTCAAAGCGTCGCGGCGCTGGATCTAAGTTCCTCAGACGAGGACGACAGCATGGCGGCCTTGCAGGTCTGGGGAGGCTGTATCAGCCTAGCCCTGCGTGGCGATCGTCCGTCGGTAGGCTGGCTGGGCCAACTTAGCCTTGAACTCAATCTGCCGCAGCGCAGCCCGCACCTCGCCCAGCAGCTTGCCCAGGTGCAAGACTGGCTTGCCGGTCGTGGGCCCAGCGCACAACCAGAGCGATCGCGATCGGAGTCTGCGGTGGGAAACCATGACCCTAGCCGGGCGATCGCCCTGGCACTCTTCGCTCCGGCACTCTACAGTGTGTTGAGTACTCCCGACAGCGTGCGGCTATCGCTGGCGCAGGCGGCGGCGCTGGGCGACCCGAGCGGCAACGCTAGTGCAACAGTCTGTGCTTTGACCGGAGCGCTATCGGGCAGTGTGAATAGTGTCCGCGGCATTCCGTTGCAGTGGCGGCAGGGACTCTGGGCAGACCCAACCGCTACATCACCCGTAGCCGAACGTTGGGGGCTGCCATCGGAAGCAGCGCTGCTGGATTTAGCCGACCGACTGGCGGCCCATTGGTCAGGACTATATGACCTGGAATCCCCCATAGAGCCGAGGGCGATCGCCCTAGCGCCCGATCGGATCCGTCCTCGCCCTGCCCGAATTTCGGTTTAAATCGGTTTGAGAATGCGGCGGGCAAAATCGCCCAACGCCAGCAGATGGGTAAGATTTTGGGGGGAGTCGGGTGGCCTCTGACTGGAATTGGACTGGATATAATGACACCTAGGATGACGGTGTCAAACCGCTCGGTCTAGGTCTCCGCGTAACCGCCCTGTGTAAATTGCAGCATAGATATAAATCGCAGGCGATCGCCCCCGAAATCCTTGTGGTCTCGTCTTCTAGCGGCCTGTCTGCCGATGTTTAGCCTATCCACGCTAGTGTAACTTTTGGTGCATTGATGAAATCGTTCCGACAGTTGACGCAGCAGCTTGGGCAATGGTGGCATTCGCAGGGTCTTCGTAAGGCGTTGAGCTTAAATCCGCTGTTATCGTTACATAAATCAGAAGTATCGGCCCGCCACCTCAGACATGCCGTTAAGGTTGCAGGCTCACGGGCAACCTGGAGAAATCTGCGTCGAGTCAGCCCCAAGAAGATCTTGGTTGCCTTGCTGCACCCCCAGACGATGCGTCGTAAGGCCCGCCATCACAACACGGTGCCGCCCCGCGTTTTGCTGGCGATCGCGGTGATTTCTCTAACCAGCACAATCGGCTATCGGTTTTATAATGAACCCCAACTGCGGGCCGAGGCGATCGCGCCCCAAACGCTGCGGGCCCCAGATTCGGTCGCGGTGATCGATACCAAAACCACCGATGAAAACCGCAAAGCGGCGCGCAACGGCGCAGTCCCGGTGCTGATGATCGATCAATCGGTCAATCAAGAAATCTACCAGTCGTTTCAACGCCTGCTGGATGAAGGCACAGAGCTACGGCAGATTGCTGGAGCCTTTCCCTTTGTCGAAACCAGCCTGCTGTCGATTAATACCCAGCGCTATATCCGCCAAGCGCCCGAAGCAGAGTGGCAAGCGTTGCTCAGTGCGGTGAACCGGTCGGGCACGAGAGCAACAGCGGGCACCGCACCTTCGGCGGCGGGCAACAATGCGGCCCTGAATGCGACGCAGCAGGTGGCAACGATTGAGTTACAAAACTATCGGCGCGGCCATTCGCCAGAGGATTTTTCATCCTTGGTGCAGGTGCTGAGCCGCAGTCGCGATCGCTACACAGAGGCGGCTGAGGCGATCGCCACCCGCAGACTGAGCACCCCACCCACCCTTTACGATGGGTCGATTTTGAGCCTGACCGATAGCGAATGGGTTCAAACCCGCACCGGTATGCGCCAGGCCCTAGAGCGTTTGCTGACTCAAGGGATTCCGCCAGGGCTGCCCGATGATATTGTCACCAGCGCTGTCCAAATGCATCTGAATGGCAGTATTCCAGGAACGGCGATCGTCTTAGCAACCGAGCTGCTGAGCGCTACGGTGCAGCCCAACTTAGTTCAAGATCCCGAGCAAACGCGCCTGCGGGCTGAGCAGGCTGCCCAAGCTGTAGAGCCGGTCAGAGTCGCCATTCGTCGGGGTGAGGTGATCGTCCGGGCTGGGGAAACGATTACCCAGGCCGACTTTGTCTTACTCGATCACTTTGGCATGAGTCGTCGGGGCATCAACTGGCTGGCCTTAGGCGGTTTGAGCGCGTGGATTGCCGTGGCGATCGTGATTTTGCTGCTGCTAGAGCGACGGTTTCATTCGGGGATGCGGCGGCGCGATTTTTTGCTGGTCTTACTGCTAGCGCTGACGGCTCCGTTGACCGCTGCTTTGGGGGTGCCGGGGGCCAGTCTGCCGCTGATTGGCTTATTGGTAGGCAGCTTTTACGGCTCGGCCGTTGGGCTGGGTGTGGTGGGGCTATTGGGGCTGACCCTGCCCCTAGGGTTGGATATGGGCATCAGCTATCTGCTGGCTAGCTTAATCGGCAGCATGGTGGGAGCCTGTATGGCCGGGCAGTTGCGATCGCGAGAAGAACTGGCGCTGCTGGGCTTTGCCGTGGGCATTGTCGAAGCGGCCGTTTATCTGGTGCTGGGCCTAATCGTCAGCGGTGCGGCCCCGGTTTGGTACATGGTGCTGACAGCAGCGGGCATTCAAGGGTTAATCGGGCTGGCCTGGAGCATTGCAGCCCTCGGCATCAGCCCCTATCTCGAACATCTGTTTGATCTGGTCACTCCCATTCGCTTGGCCGAGCTGTCTAACCCCAATCGCCCGCTGCTCAAGCGCCTGGCCTCCGATGCGCCGGGCACCTTTCAGCACACGCTATTTGTGGCCAGCTTAGCCGAAGCGGCTGCCCGTATCCTAGCCGCCAATGTTGAGCTGGTGCGGGCGGGTACGCTTTATCACGACATTGGCAAAATGCACGATGCCATGGGGTTTATCGAAAACCAGATGGGCGGGCCCAACAAACACGACCTGATCGACGATCCCTGGGTGAGTGCGGCCATTATCAAAAAGCATGTTACCGAAGGCTTGGTGATGGCGCGCAAATACCGTCTGCCCAAGGCCATTCAGGCGTTTATTCCCGAGCACCAGGGCACCATGCTGATTGCCTATTTTCACCATGAAGCCCAGCAGCGGGCTGCGGGCTCAGAGGCGCTAACGGTGAATGAGTCCGATTTTCGTTATGACGGCCCGATTCCGCAGTCGCGCGAGACTGCGATTGTGATGCTGGCCGATTCCTGTGAGGCGGCGCTGCGATCGCTCAAAGATGCAACGCCCGAAGAAGCCTTGGCGATGGTCAACCGCATCCTGCGGGCCCGCTGGCAAGATCAGCAGCTCATTGACAGCGGCCTCACCCGCGCCGATATGGGACGGATTGCCGAGATTTTTGTGCGGGTTTGGCAGCAGTTTAACCACCAGCGCATTGCCTATCCCAAGCTGTCGCCTGCCCCCCAGCCGTCGACAGTGGGCAGTTGAGGATGCATGGAGCGCCAACCAAAATCTAAAATCTGGTGGGTCGTCAAACGACAGAGTTTTGTAGCCTACCGTTGCTTTTTGGGAGACCTGTTTCTAAACTGGTTAATGTAACGTTTTGTGAACAGTCCGCCATGTTTCCTCTTGTGGTTAGTCAAGACCTCATCCAGCCCTTCAAGTTTTGGCACGGCGATGTCCGTTTAGGCATGCGTTACGCGGATGAGCTTTACACCCACGTCCGCTCCTATGCGGTGAGTGCGCGGCTAGACGCCTACGAGTTGGCCTGCTCGCTGGCGCAAAATGGCAGTCGCGTCTGCGTCGCCTGCTCTCCCTGGCGCTATACAATTTGGATCAGCCTGCGATCGCCCCTCGTCGATAGTCACGTGGATAGTCATGTAGAGCAAACGCTGGCAGTCGACACGGTTGTTGATGATAGTGTGATCTATCCGGTTGCGGTCTAAGCGCTGGTTTACTGATGTGGGCTGAGACGTGGGCTGAGATGTAGGCTGAGATAGGAGCGGATCCTAGGGAATCCAACTAAAAATTGAGGGATGGGATCATGCCCTGTGAGCATTCTTGGGATTTAACCCCACAGGCGGCGATCGCCCTCCAGCAGCAGCTCCGTCATCAGATCATCACCACCGATCAGCTGCCGGAGGTGCACAGCGTCGCTGGGGTAGACGTGGGCTTTGAGCAGCAAGGCACCATTACCCGCGCAGCGATCGCTGTGCTCAGTTTTCCCGACCTGCAACCTATTGAGCAAGCGATCGCCCGCCTGCCTACAACCTTTCCCTACATTCCGGGGCTGCTGTCTTTTCGTGAAATCCCGGCGGTTTTGGCGGCGATCGCTAAACTGAGCCATCGTCCTGATCTGCTGCTTTGCGACGGCCAAGGCATCGCCCATCCCCGGCGGCTTGGGATTGCCTGCCACCTGGGTTTGCTGACCGATCTGCCGGCCATTGGTGTGGCCAAATCGCGGCTCATTGGCACCCACGCCCCCGTCGCGCTCGAAAAAGGCGCATGGGTGCCGCTTTACGACAAAGACGAAACCATTGGAGCCGTGTTGCGCAACCGAGCCAACACCCAGCCGCTTTACATTTCCGTCGGACACCGGATTAGCCTGCCCACGGCGATCGCCTATGTGCAGCGCTGCACCACCCGCTACCGCCTGCCCGAAACCACCCGCTACGCCCATCGCCTCGCCTCTGACAAGAGTAAGCGCGATCAGCCTGAAGAAACAACACAAACAGAATCATCAGGGGGATAGCCTTGCTAAAATCTCAGTTTGATTCCCGATTCCCGCTTGAGATCGTGTTAATGATCAAAAAAAGCGATCGCTCTCTCGCTTTTTAATTGACGCCTAATCCCCCTAAGTCAATGAATCAGAGTCAATGAATCAACTGACGCTGGAGTGGCTTGAAGTCGGCCAAGCCCAAACCATCACGATTACCGATCAGCAACCCAGCAAAAATCCGGGCACTGTTCGGCTGGGGCGCGATCCAGCTCGCGTTGACGTGGTGCTGCACCATCCCACCGTCTCGGGACTGCACGTCGAAATTTTCTTTGACACCCATCGACAGGGCTTTTTTATCCGCAATTTGCGCGATACTAACCCACCCATTGTGAACCGCAAGAAGCTCACCCAAGGGGATGCGCTGTTGCAACAGGGAACAAGTTTTTATCTGGGGCAGGTGATGGTGATGGTGGTGGCGATCGCCACCACTTCTCCCTCCACCCTGATCGCCGCCCCGCCCGCTGCCCCTGCCTTGGTGGGTTTAGCATCGGGCAACCCCATTCGCCCGACGGTGCCCTCAGCCCCCGAGCCTGCCTATGGGCTGCTCTGTCCCAAATGCCACAAAACCTCTCCCTATGAACGGCTGCGGCAGGGCTGCATTTGGTGTGGCACCTCGCTGGCAGCGGCTGAAAGCGTATTGATGATGCCTGAGCAGTAGCGATTTCCCCCAGTGGCGATGGCCGGTTTCTGCATGCCCCATTATTGATGGCTCAACCCAATGCCCCCGATTCAGATTCGCCTCAGTTGGGATGATCCGGTGACGGGTGAGCGCCGCGAGCCGGTGCTGTCGCTACCCATTGCCCTAGGGCGCGAGTTTAGCACAATGCCCAG
>DATNOW010000190.1:0-3156 GCA_036703515.1 Chroococcidiopsis sp. | reverse complement strand
CCCGTAACGGCGATCGCCCGACAGCTATGGCGCTGGCTAATCAGCATGGGGGCTGGATCACCGACGCTATCGGTCATTTCCGCACTGGCAGTTTCCGCCAACGCCAAGGCGATCGCCCCGGCATTCGCCAGCGCATAGGTGCCAATTCCCGTCCAAACTTTTAGTCTTCCTTTCACCACAGATTTCTCCTTAAGGGATATTGATCTGACTAGATCTGACCGAATTTGACCAAACCTGAGTAGATTTGGCTAAATTTGACTCGATCTGAGCTGATCCAAGCCGATCTGCAAAAAACGTCATGCTTTGCCTCAACACACTGCTTGCATGAATGCATTGCAGGGCGATGTGTCGAGGCACAAAACCCATACAAAGCCCTTGCAAAAATCCAAGCAGCAAAAAGAGGGACTGAATGACCATCCATTCAATCCGTGGTCCTCCGACCCACTGGCCCTAGGGTTGCCACGTGATCACGCTAGTCACCCCATGAGAGGTGCAAACACGGATTATTGTACCGTGCTTATTGAGAATAAATCTTAAAAAGATTGATTTTTTCGAGCCTAGAATTAGCATTTATTAGCGACAGACTAATCCTTCACCACGTCCTAGTGCCGGGGTCTTAGTGCCGGGATCCTAACGCCCCGCGCTGGTTCAGAGTCCTGCGCCATTCTCTTGGCACTGCTGTTACAGCATAGGACTACAGCATAGAACCGGCCGCAGCCATGACCGTTTTCACAGAAATCTACAGGTGGCACGACCCTTCTCTAAGAAACTGTGGCAATAAGTGCTCCTCTCTAAAGAAGCTATGGCAATAAGTGATCCAGAATGGCCGCACGCATCAAGGCAAAGCATTCTACAAGCCATGGCTCATCCTATGCTTAATGCGATCGCCATCGACATAGCACTAGGAAGTATCCCGGGGTTGAGCTATTTTGCGTAGAGACTTGGCACATTTAGCGGATGGAGTAAGCATCTGGGCGCTGGCAATATAGTGTCATAGGAGTTGATTAGCCAACAGCCCGGTATTCCCTGAGTGCCGGGCTTTTTATTTGGGACACGCTGCCTCCTTGCACGCTTAAACACTCGCGATCGCCCCTACCCTGACGCGCCGCTGGTTGCCCACTGCACATCTGCTTACCCACCTAGTTGCACACCTGATCGCAAACTAAAATAAAAAGGGAAATTTATAGCAGTACCCATAGCAGTAACCAAAAAGCGCTAAAAAGGAGGCCCGCTATGAAATGGAGCATCGTTATCGTCGCGTTTCTTCTTGCTCTTGGATGTATGGTTTTACCCGCTACAGCCGCCCCCACTGCAAACGCCGCCGAGAATGTCGCCAAACTGCTCGACACTAGAACCTGCGTCAATTGCGATTTACATCAAGCTGATTTACATGAAGCTGACTTGCGAGGCGTCAACCTCAGCGGGGCTAACCTGCACAATGCCGATTTGAGCAGCGCCATGCTCATGGCCGTTAACCTCAAAAACGCCAATCTCAAAGCCGCTAACCTGACAGGAACGATCGCCATCGTTACCGATTTGACCGGTGCCGACCTCACCGACGCCCAGCTTGACCCTGCCCTGCTCAAAAAGGTAACGCTCTGCCAAACGACGCTTCCCAATGGGCACATGTCGGATCGCGACTGCGCTGACTAGAACAGCTTTCTGCAATTGACTTCACAACACTTCACAAGAAGCGGTAGGCTAAAGAACTGTTCGGTCACAAAAACAACCCACCATGTCTGAGTCAAGCACTCCATCTCCCCAGCCAGAGTCCAGTTCTTCTGATGCGGTTGTGCAACCCACCTCTACGGCGGATATTGCCGGTGTTGCCGTCGAAGATAGCGCCACGGGCGATCGCAATTCCAGCACCCGCCAACTGCTGGGTATGAAAGGGGCCAAATCGGGGGAAACCAACATTTGGAAAATTCGCCTCCAGTTGATGAAGCCCATCACCTGGATTCCTCTGATTTGGGGAGTGGTGTGTGGTGCAGCCTCTTCGGGGCACTATACGTGGTCATTGGAGACCGTTCTGATCGCGGCTGCCTGCATGTTGATGTCGGGGCCGATGCTGGCGGGCTATACCCAAACCCTAAATGACTTCTACGATCGCGACATCGACGCCATCAACGAACCCTATCGCCCTATCCCATCCGGGGCGATCTCGGTTCCCCAAGTGGCAACTCAAATTTTGCTGCTGCTGGCGGGCGGTCTAGGGATTGCCTATGGGCTAGATCGCTGGGCGGGTCATGAGTTTCCCATTGTCACCGCGCTTGCCTTGGGCGGGTCGTTTTTGTCTTACATCTACTCTGCGCCCCCGCTAAAGCTCAAGAAAAATGGCTGGTTGGGCAATTACGCCTTAGGTGCCAGCTACATCGCGCTGCCTTGGTGGGCAGGGCACGCCCTGTTTGGCGAACTCAATTGGACGATTGTGGTGCTGACGTTGTTCTACAGCCTCTCAGGTTTGGGCATTGCAGTCGTCAATGACTTCAAGAGCGTTGAGGGCGATCGCCAGTTGGGTCTCAATTCACTGCCTGTGATGTTTGGGGTCGGCGCTGCCGCCTGGATCTGCGTCTTGATGATTGATATCTTCCAGGTGGGTGTCGCTGGCTTTTTAGTCAGCATTCACCAAAATCTCTATGCCACTATTCTGCTGCTGTTTGTGATTCCCCAGATCACGTTTCAAGACATGTACTTTTTGCGCGATCCGTTAAAAAACGACGTCAAATATCAGGCCAGCGCTCAGCCTTTTCTAGTTTTGGGGATGTTAGTCACAGCCCTAGCTCTGGGACACGCTGGAGTGTAAAGCATTCCAAACCGGCCTCTGCTCTTGCTCAGTCATCGGTCAGAGGCCTTAGTCAACGGGCTAGCCCAAGGACTCAGCCAAGGATCTCAGTCAATACAAGCAGTCAACTACAGCCAATCAACTCTGCATCTACAGCACCATCCGCTATCCTCAGACTCCCAATTCGGGCGATCGCCTATTCGTTGGCAAAGTAAAAAATTGACACTCGATTGGGTTAAACCTTACTTTTAATGAAGTCGCTCGACCCGATCAAAATTTCTTTGGGATCAATTAGGGGACAATTAAGCGATATAGTGATGGGTGCAAATTGTTTCGGGAAATGCTAAAAACTTAACACTTCTTCATCTTGAAGA
>DATNOW010000189.1:0-3307 GCA_036703515.1 Chroococcidiopsis sp. | reverse complement strand
AACTCCCCAAAGCCGGAGCCGCCTTTATGGCCGATGCCATTGGCACCACGGTGGGCGCAATCTTGGGCACCTCAACGGTGACGACCTACATTGAGTCGGCAGCCGGAGTCTCTGAAGGGGGACGCTCCGGGTTTACGGCCGTGGTTGTGGCTGGCTTGTTTGTGCTGTCGATTTTCTTTATTCCGCTGCTATCGGCCGTTCCGGCCTTTGCCACCGCCTCAGCCTTGGTGATTGTGGGCGTGTTGATGGCGGGCAATGTCGTCGGCATCAACTGGTCAGACCCGGCCGAGTCGATTCCCGCCTTTTTGACGATCATCATGATGCCGCTGACGTTTTCTATCGCAGAAGGGCTAGCGGTTGGCTTCATTTCCTATCCCTTGCTAAAAACGTTTCAAGGCAAAGCCCACGAAGTCAACTGGGCCGTTTGGGTGCTGGCTGCTGTGTTTTTGCTGCGGTTTGTCTTGCTGGGAGCCGGTATCGCCTAGCGGAACATGCCTTCCCCCTCCAGCAGAACTGTAAAGTTTTGTATAAACGAGGGGTCTGACCACCCCTCCCCAGTCTGAAATCGGCGCTTAAAATCTTTCCTAAGGGTTGGTGATCAGGAATTGAGGGGTGCATCATGGCCAGCGAGTTTCAATCGAATGGAGCGTGCGCGATCGCAGAGTTAAATCAGCCTGTGGAGCCACAAAAGCCGGTTCGCAATTTGAAGGCAAATCCATTTACGACCTACCGCGATCCGCGCACAGGACGCTGGATTGTGGAAATGTCGAACGTGATGCCATCGTTTAACTGATGCCATTGTTTAACTAATGGTTGAACTCATGATTTAACCGATGGTTTAACTGGTGATTTAACTGGCGGTCTAGTAGGGCCACGCCCTCCATCCGCAGGCCACAAAAACATGCCCCTTTCCCACACCATGACGGGAAAGGGGCATTCGTCTAAAGAGTCCTGAGCCACAGATATCCCCTGATGGTAGGGATAAAAACTGACGCGCCGGGGGTTGTGGCCTACCCCCGACGCTGACGGGCGAAATCTGATGCGATCGCCGGTCTAAGGGTCGGATCACCCTGAAAAAACAAATAAACACAGGCATTCCGTCACCTGCGTTCAGCACGATCTATTCGTGATGCGCGGCCTTGCCTTATGGCAAGACTAGAGAGAGGTTTAGACAGCCGTCGCCACAGGTAGCCTTCTGCCCCCGTTGCGGGGTTGAAGACTATCGCAACAAACGCGTCTCTTTCGTAAACAGGCTCATCTATTGCCGGCAGTGGCTCAGGTTAGCCGTGGCCCAAGCTAGGGCGTGCCTGCGGATGCGCTAGGCATGCTAGGCATTGCTAGGCATTGCTAGGCATTGCTAGGCATTTGCTAAGCGTTGTCTGCCGTGATCGGGTAGATCGCCAAGATCAGCGGCGTTTGGTCGCTGTCTGACAGGCGCACTTCTAGCGGATAGGCGCGATCGGGCTGGAAATCGTAAAGCTCAACGCTGATATATCCAGGGTTGGTGCGCTGGGCGATCGCCTGCACGTCATCTCCCTTGAGATGTAAACTTCCCGAACTCGGCAGCTGCCCCTGAATGCGGAGCGGGCCTTGGCCAGAGAGAGTTTCAGCTTGGAGGGTGAGAGTGCCGACCGCGGTATTCCACTGGCGCTCAATTTTGGGCTGCTCAGGAGAAACGCGCAAGGTCAGCGATTCCAAGATTTCGCGAGCCGCAATCAGCGATAGCGCCATTTGCTGAGGCTGCGTCGCCGCATCATAGCGGTTGGGCAACCCTGGCAAAGCCGCCAGTGAAGCGCTGCTTCCAGAACGAGCGGGGGTGGCAACAACCAGGCCAGCCAAGTGATTTAACGTTTGAGACTGACCGGGGAACAGTTCCTCGACCGCTCGCACGAGTTTTGCGCCTTCCCGCAGAGAGGTTTGCACGACCGCTTGGCAGTGGTTAAACAACTGGTTCAAGACGGCCTCAGGCATGGGCACGGGTAGACTAAGATTGAGCAGATGCGTCGACCAAAGGCCGGCGGGAACCAATTTAGGAGCGTTCCAGTCAGTCACTTCGGATTCATAGTCGCAAAATTCTGTTTCCCAGGGAAACAGCGGGGGTTTCTGCTCAATTTCGGCACGGAGCCGACTTTTTAAGAGAGTATAAAAACGGTCTTGCACAGCAGGTCTATCTCCTGGTTCAACGAGAGGGATTGCCTCAAAAGAAAAACGAATCGAACCCGAAAAGTCTGACTCTAGGTCTATCTCTTCGGAGTCGAGTGGGTCTAAATGATGCAATTGGGATGGGTCTGCGTCTGAAAAATCAAACGCGTCGCCCTGACTGAACACATCCCCTGATGGTGTAGAAACGAGTGAGTCAGGACTCTTTAACAGCCAAGCCATGAACTGATTTATGGCTTCTGAGTCACTATTCATCGGTTGCTGCCCCCGCTCCGGATATTATGCTGTTGCGAATTTCCCAAGCTTGTTCCAATAGTTTGGACCACTGCTTTTGAACCTGTGTCACCGTACAGCCAAGGGTTTGAGCGATCGCCCCCTCTGGCATTGCTTCTTTTTTGAGATGCAATAGCTCGGCCTGCTGCGGATTAATTTTTTGCTGCAGCAGTTGCCACTGCTGTGGCGTTAGCCCCAGGTTGCGCTCAAGGTCGGCTTCGAGCCACTGATGCACCAGTTCCCAATGGTGGGACAGGGCAAAGCGGATCAGGTGATACTTAAACCGCTGCTGCAAATAGTCGCGCTGGCGTGGCGTCAGCCCCAAAATCGCTTCGATTTCGTTGGCGGGCATATCCTTAAGCCGGAGGGCAAAGTAGTCGGCGCAGTCTTTTTGCTGCCGTTCTTCTAGGTAGTCCATCAGCTCGCGGATCACCGACGAGCGCAGCGAATCTTCGGCGGGCTCGGGCTCTTGGGCCACCATTTGCTCGCGCACCTGCTGCATCGGGGCCATGCTGCGGGTCGAATCGGTTTCGGCGCTAGCGCCCTCGGCCGCTTGCTCCATATCAACGCTGGTTTCGGGCGGCTGCTGCTGCGAAAAGGTTTGGGCCCGCAGGATAATCAACTGCTGGCTGCGGCGGCCGGGCAGCGGAATCCGGCGTTTGCCATATCGTTCGGTAAACGCCATATATTCCGCCAGCTCTAGCAGCGTGCGGGGACGATAGGAAGGCAAAAGCTGATTTTCACGCCGAAACGCGTTGAGCGCTTCAATATAAAAACCTTGCAAAAAATCTTCGATTAGGGTCAGGCGTGCTTGATAGCTAGACTGCACCTGGGGAGGAGTGATGTAGCGATAAACAACCGCACTTAACGTACT
>DATNOW010000188.1:0-5399 GCA_036703515.1 Chroococcidiopsis sp. | reverse complement strand
CCCCCGACTTGCTCTGGTATGCCCCGATGATGACTGGACAACTGGTGGAGTTGGATGCCCTGCGGCCGCTCGACGATTGGTTTCAAAGTAGCCCCCTGCGTGAACAGCTTGACCCGGCCTTGCTCGATTCGATGCGCTGGGAAAATCACATTTGGTCGGTGCCCTTTGGCACCAATAACGTCGGGATTTTTTATCGTCCCAGTTTATTAAAAGCGGCGGGGATCACGACACCGCCTAAATCTTGGGCAGAGCTGCGGCAGGCCGCCAAGGCGTTGACTAAGCCCGATCAGCAGCAGCACGGGATGCTGTTGCCCTTGGGCAAGGGCGAGTGGACGGTATTTACGTGGCTGCCCTTTATGTGGAGCGGTGGCGGTGAGTTAACGTCGGCGGCCCCATCGGCAGCGGGAAAATCGGTCAGCCTGGCCAATCCGGGGGCGATCGCCGCGCTGCAATTGTGGCGCGATCTGGTCAACGATGGCTCGGTAGTGCTGTCGCAGCCCGAGCGGGGCTATGAACTGGATGGCTTTTTGGCGGGTAAGGTGGCGATGCAGTTGACCGGCCCGTGGACGCTGGGGCAGCTAGGCGCAACGGATGTGGACTTTGCCGTGATGCCGATTCCGGCGGATGTGAAGCAGGCCACCAGCACGGGGGGCGAAAATCTGTTTATTTTTAAGTCAACCTCTGCGGTGGAGCAAGCGGCGTTGACGTTTGTTGACTATGTGTTGAGCGAAGAGTTTCAGACGGAATGGGCGATCGGCACGGGCTACCTGCCGGTCAATTTGCGATCGCGCCAAAGCCCTGCCTACAAAGCGTTTATTGCCCAACAGCCAGCGGTGCAAGTGTTTCTCGACCAGGCCAAATATGGGCGATCGCGTCCCATTTTTCCAGGATATAACCGCATTTCCGACAATCTGGGCCGGGCGATCGAGGCCACACTGCTGGGCAAATCATCCCCGGAAGAAGCTCTGACAGCGGCGCAGCAGCGTTTAGACTTAATCCTCGGCAATGGCAATAGTAATGGCAATGGCACTAGCAGTGGCAATGGCAATGGCGATCGCCCTCCCCTCCCTAATACGGGCACTCCAGAGTTTGGCTATTGATTGGAGCCAATTTTGAACGCTTACATGATGGACTGACTCACACTTATAGACAGCCAAAATGCCTGTACAAACCTGGCAAATTGCAGGATATACAGGCATCTTGGGTTGAATGAGGACAACGTTTTAAGGTTGTTTGCTATCGAACGTCATCCTCCTATCGTGCATTAAGCCAGATAGCGGAAGCTGCTCGAAGCCAGGTTGACGCTAGTCGAGGTTGCGCCGCTGAGCACAGCGACTAGTTCCAACGAGGGCGTTAGCGAGCCTTCTACGGTGCTAGAGCGATAGATACCGGCACCCGCAACGGCTGTCCCCGCTGCGCTTAAGCCAGCAAAGTCTTGCACCACATAGTCGGTAGCGAGACCAGCGAGTTTGATCACATCAATGTTGGTAAAGTCTGTAATCAACGCGTAGTCTGCATCACCACCCTTGGCGTAGAGCGCCGACGCAGGGTTTGGCCCTTGCGTGGGAGTGCCCAAGACAAAGATATCGCGACCGCGTCCACCCGTCAGAATGTCGACTTCAGCCGTATTATCAGCCCCCGAAATCGCATCTGTACCGACTAGCACATCATTGCCGTTGCCGCCGTTGATCTCATCATTGCCGAGGCCGCCAAACAGCAGGTCGCTACCATTGCCACCAAACAGCTTGTCATCACCTACGCCGCCGTTCAGTTCATCTTTACCGTTGCCGCCCAGCAGTTGGTCGCTGCCTAGACCGCCGAAGATTCTGTCATTGCCAACGCCACCGTCGAGGGTGTCATCGCCAATGCCACCTTCCAACAAGTCTCTACCAATACCGCCGCGCAGCTTGTCTTGCCCGGCACCGCCACGCAGTTTGTTGTCGAGATCGTTGCCTTCCAACAGGTCATCACCTAGGGAGCCCAGCCCGCTCCGTTTACCCTTACCCAACCTTAGCTTTTTGCCCTTGTTGGGTTTCTCGTCAGACGGCTTCTTAGTATCATCATCGAGTGCCATGGTTCAGCTCCAAAAATATCCGTCAAAATCTTTAAAGTCGAGCGAAAGGTAGAGTAATGAATACTCAAAACCCTTCTTGGTAAATGCGCTCACGCCGATCAATTTGTTTTTTAGTAGCAGCATGAAGAGGATTTATCTCTTTTCTGCATCATCTCAGTGCTACATATAAAACGTTTTTCTATTTAAGAATGTTCCCTTGTAATTATGTTTTTATTTCCGAAGAATTACTGATCTTTTCAATAGGAATAAATATCTGTTCTTCATCAAGAAAATTTATTTTTAAACATGAAATATCCGGATAGTTTTGGGGTACGGGATCACGCAGAGTCTTGAGGCGCAGTGACTTTGTTTGGTTTAAAACAGTTTTTGAACGAATATGAAACGAATATGATTGAATTACGGCATTTGCGCTATTTCATAGCGGTAGCAGAGGAATTGCACTTTGGCCGCGCGGCAGAGCAACTGCACATGGCCCAGCCTCCCCTCAGTCAGCAGATTCGCCAACTGGAGGCCGAACTCGGCTTTACGTTGTTTCACCGCACCAAGCGCTCCGTCAAGTTGACAGAAGCCGGAGAGGTATTTTTGAAGGACTGCCGACAAATCTTTTGGCAGCTTGAACAAGCGATTGAGTCGGGACGGCAAGCGAGCCGTGGCGAGATTGGGCAATTGGTGATTGGGTTTGTCAGTTCGGCAGCTTACAATGTGTTGCCCCGCATTATCCAAGGCTTTCGCAGTGCAGTGCCAGAGGTCAAACCTGAACTGCATGAGCTGACTACGGATCAGCAAATGCAGTGGCTCCGGGATCATCGACTGGACGTGGGGTTAGTGCGTCTGCCAATCGATGAGACGGGTTTGGATGTGTTGACCATTTGGCGAGAGCCGCTGGTGGTAGCCCTGCCAGAAAACCACGCCCTGGCGCAGGATGCAACGGTATCGCTGCGATCGCTCTCGAATGAATCGTTTATTGTGTTTCCGCGTCCGCTTGCGCCTGGGCTGTATGACCAAATCATTGGGCTGTGCCAGCAGGCGCAGTTTAGCCCTAGGGTGGTGCAGGAGGCGATCCAAATGCAGACGATTGTCAGCTTGGTCGCCGCCGAATTGGGGATTGCTATCGTCCCGGTTTCGTTACAGAATCTACAGCGTACGGGGGTGGTCTATCGCCCGCTGCAAGAGCCAACCCCAGAAGCCGCGATCGCCGTTGTCTGGCGATCGCCCGATGTATCCCCCACGGTGCAGCGATTTTTGCAGGTAGTGCAGGACGTGATGGGGCAAAGTATGTGAGGATAGCGGTCGTATTGCCCAAATGTAGAACTTCCAAGCCTGCACACGTATCCATCTGCTTTAACCCATCTGCGCTCAACGTTGCCCTATGGTTTCGATTAACACTCAGCTCAAAATGAACTTTCGCAGGCGATCGTGGCTTCGATTTGCCTTGCAAATTCAAGGCTCGGTCTTACCGACCGTGCTACCGAGGGCGATTATATGCGGCGTCTGTGGCGTTTTGATCTCAGTTTTGGCGTACCTTAAGCTGCCCGTAGCGCTGCCGTTTTTAGCCAATCTGATTCCCAGCATTGTCTTGGGTTTAATGCTGGTGTTTCGCACCAACACGGCCTATGAGCGCTTTTGGGAAGGGCGCAAACTATGGGGCACCTTAAACAATGCGCTGAGAAATTTGGCGCGGCAAATCTGGGTTGCGGTACCCGAAAAGGAACCATCAGATCGTCAGGAAAAGGCAGCCGCGCTGTATCTGCTGGTGGCTTTTGCTGTAGCCGTTAAGCTGCATTTGCGAGGGGAAACGGTCAACAGCGAACTGCGCACGCTGTTATCCTATTCCAACTATCAAACCCTCAAGATGATGAACAACCCGCCGCTCGAAATTGCCTTTTGGATTGGTGATTATTTGCAACAGCAGCAGCGACGGGGGTGCCTGGATATCTACCAGCTTGCGGCCATGCAGAAACTCTTAAATGAAATGGTGGATGTGCTGGGGGGATGTGAGCGGATTTTACGAACCCCCATTCCAATGGCCTACGCAATTCACCTCAGGCAGCTTGTGTTGATTTATTGCCTCAGCTTGCCGTTTCAGATTGTGGAAAGCGCAGGCTGGTGGACTGGCTTTTTGGTGACGTTAATTAGCTTTGCCCTGTTTGGCATCGAAGAAATTGGGGTGGAGATCGAAAACCCGTTTGGGCGCGATGCCAACGATCTGCCGCTGGATGCAATTTGCGCGACGATGCTGCGCAATTTGGAAGATTTGATGACTCTAGCGCCTCGTGCCGGTCTTATGCCAGCCTTAGAGTCTGCCGTCGAGCCTAGTGCGATGCCGATTGAATCGCCGCATTCTGGGATTTAGAGCGATTCTCCCGGTAATTCTCTGAGCGATTCTCTCGGTAATTCTCTGAGCGATTCTTGGGGAGATGTTCTGGGCGATTCTTTAGCTGATTCTGTGCCCCGACTCTGTAGACCTAGGCAGACCTAGACCTACTCTCCAACAGTGGGCACCAGCGCATCGGGGCTGCTAGTGCTGCCCAGACCATTTGCCGTCACAGCGGCTAGCGGCAGGGTAAACCAAAAGGTTGCGCCTTGGTTGGGAATACTGTCTACGCCGATATCGCCATGGTGCGCCCAGACAATCTGCTGACAGAGATAGAGCCCAATCCCTAAGCCTTGGGTATGGCGGGCGTTGATTCCGCGTCGATAGAGTTCAAATAGCTGCTGGTGTTGGTCGTCGGGGATGCCGACGCCGTTGTCGCGGATGTTGCAGCGTAGGCGATCGCCCTCTAGGGTAACATCGACACTTAGCGTTAGCCCCGGCGGGTTGTGTTTCAGGGCATTGGTGATCAGATTTTCGAGGACGCGCCAGAGCTGATGGCGATCGCCTGTGACGAGGGGCAAGTCAGGCGGGAGGTTGACCGTTAGGGTTGCCTGGTTACGCCCCAAAAAAGGCTGAAGCTCGCTAACCGCACTGGCAATTACCTCTGCTAGCTGTAGCGGCACGAGGGTCAGTTCTAACCCCTGGGTTTCGATCGTGTGCGCTTCGAGCAGCGAGTTGATTAGCTTGAGCTGGCGATCGCCACTTTCGACCATCCGCTCTAAGACCGGGCGGGCAATGGATACCATCGCCGGGGGGGCGTCAGCGGTAGCGGGTGGGACGGTAGGCGACGGGGCCGCGGGCGACGGCGCTGTAGACGACGACACCGCGCAGGGTATGGCTGTCGTGCTAAAGCAGCCCATGCCTTGACCATTGAGCAAGTTTTTGAGCACCATCACCATGCCCGTTACCGGATTGCGCAAATCGTGGGAAACCGCATGGAGCAAAAACCGC
>DATNOW010000187.1:0-5452 GCA_036703515.1 Chroococcidiopsis sp. | reverse complement strand
TCTGGCCGCTTTAAACCAGCAACCTTAACCCAATCGATAAGCTGTCCTACAGACTAAAACAACGGCTGGACTCTGTTTGTTATGATGGGATGCTTGTGTCGGCCCTGTATGCTAGAACGGGTTTTCTCTGGTTCTACGACTACTTTCTACGAATACTATTGATTCACTGCTGATTTAATAGCGGTGATTAAAGCGCCAAATTATCCGCGCATTCATCACAAACTCCTGGCAAACTACTACGTATCCCTGTTGAGTGTGAGGGCTGATTGATTCACCATGCAACCACCCATTTCGGCTGGAACTGTTTTACAAAACCGCTACCGACTGCTCAGCGTCTTGGGGCAGGGCGGCTTTGGGCGTACCTATTTGGCAGAAGACCAGGGGCGTTTTAACGAACGCTGTGCCCTTAAAGAATTTATTCCGATGCAGGCCGGGGCCTACGCCTTAGAGAAATCGAAGGAGTTGTTTCAGCGCGAAGCGGCAACGCTATACCAAATTCAGCATCCTCAGATTCCTCAGTTTCGCGCCACGTTTGAGGAAAATGAGCGCTTATTTTTGGTGCAAGACTATGTAGATGGCAAGACCTATCGAGACTTGCTCAACGAACGCAAGCTCCAGGGAAGGGCTTTTTCTGAGCCGGAGGTGATGCAGCTTTTTCGCCAGCTGCTGCCGGTGTTAGGACATATTCACAGCAAGGGCATCATCCATCGCGACATTGCCCCCGACAACATTATTTTGCGGCAAAACGACAATCTGCCGGTGCTGATCGACTTTGGCGTGGTTAAAGAAATTGCTACGCGGTTCCAGTTTCCAGCGACCCTGCCGCAGCAGACGACGGTGGGCAAGTTGGGCTATGCGCCCAGCGAGCAGATGCAAACCGGGCGGGCCTATCCCAGCAGCGACCTCTATGCCCTGGCGGTGACGGCCGTGGTGCTGCTGACTGGGCGCGAACCGCAGGATATGTATGACGATGTCAATTTGGTCTGGCACTGGCATCAATATGCCAACGTTAGCCCCAATTTTGGCAATGTCTTGAATAAGATGTTGAGCTATCGGCCGGGCGATCGCTTCCAGTCGGTGAATGATGTCCTGCAAGCGTTGCAGTTGATGACGGGGCCGCCCGTCAGCCAGCCTGTACCGCCGGGCAAACCCCAGATGGCCAGCCCCCCTGTGCCGGGCTCCAACATTTCGCAGATGCAAACGATCGCAGTCGGGCGTCGCCCTGAGCCCACGGCCCACGTAGCGCGATCGCCCCGACCGGGAACACCCTACGTTCCCCAGCCCAAAGAGCAAACCCTGTGGGATAACCCCCTAGCGGTGATCGGCATTTGCCTGGGTCTAGCGGTGATTACAGGGATCGGCTCATGGGCCGTGGTCAGCGCTATCCTCAACTCGTCGCAGCCCCAGCCGACTGCCAGCGCGACCGCCTCCCCGAGCCCCACGGCCAGCGCCACGCCGACCCTGACGCCATCGCCCACCCAAACGGTGGCCTACGAGCAGCGCCTAGATTTGGTGCCGGGCGAGAGCACAACGGCCGAAGGCAACCTCAGAGCCAATGAAACCGTGACCTATATCGTCACGGCAAAGCAGGGAGAGCAGTTGACGATCGGGCTCGAAGACGAGGGCGTCTTGCTTACGGTTTTGGGCCCCGATCGCAAACCCGTCGACGATCGCGCCGAGCGTGTTCCGCGCTGGCAGGGCACCTTGGCGGCCACGGGCGACTACTATGTGCAGATCAGCCCGGTGCGCAATTTGCCCGACAGCGACTATCGCGTCACCTTTGGCTTAGAGCCTGCGGCAGAGCCATCGCCCACGCCCACGCCATCCCCATCGCCCACGGAAACGCCCTCGCCCCAAATTGAGACCCAGCGGCTGCGGTTCCCGGAAGGGGAAGACAGCATTTTGGTATCAGAGCGGGTGGCCCCGAACCTAATTCGGCGGTATCTGGTCAATGTCTCGGCGGGTCAGGTGATGGAAGTAGAAGCGGTGGAGGGCAATGTCCGCTTTAATATCCGCTACCCCAATGGTGATCTGGTGCAAGATGCGGGTGGCGTCGAATACTGGCAGGCACAACTGCCCGACAGCGGTGATTTTCAGGTGGATGTGGTTGCAGACGATGCGGTCGATTTCACCGTTCGCATCAAAGTGACCGGAAATCCGTTTTAGGAGCGATCCAATCATGAGCCAAAACCAGCGACTAGGGTAAGGAGTGGGGCGTGAATGCGTTATTGATTGTGGGCACAGAAGCAGGCACAGGCAAAACGGTGCTGCTGTCGGCCCTGGCCGCCTATTGGCAGCGCTATGGGGGCGATCGCCCCTTGGGGATTTTTAAGCCCATCCAGTGTGGTGGCACCGATCGCGATCGCTATGTGCAGCAGTTTGGGCTAAGCCAAACCGTGGATGAAGTCAATCCGTGCTGGTTTGAGTCGTCTCTGGTGCCCCCCCTGGCCGCTGAGCAAGCCGGGCGCAAAATCAAGCTAGACAAGCTTTGGCAAAGCTTTGAGAGCCTTAGCCATCAGCGCGAGTTTGTTTTGGTGGAGGGCTGTGGCGGTCTGGGCGACCCCGTCAGCCGCGAAACCACCATGGCCGATCTGGCGTGGGACTGGCGACTGCCGACGGTCTTGGTGGTGCCCGTTACCCCCGGGGCGATCGCCCAGGCGGTGGCCAACGCGGCCCTAGCGGAACAGGCTAACGTCCACCTCAAGGGCATCGTCCTCAACTGCCTCAGCCCCGACTCCGAAAGCCATGCAGAAGACTGGGCCCCGACGCACCTGCTGCAATCGCTGACCCACAAGCCGGTCTTGGGCTGCATTCCCCATTTAGCCGACCCCGGCGATCGCGACAAGCTGGCCCAGGCGGCCTCTAATCTAGAGCTAGAGCGACTGCTGCCGCTGCTCTAGGCTTAGACACCTTCCCAGCTTAGACAGGTTCCCAGCTTAGACAAACTCCCAGTTATGGGATTTGGCGATCGCCCAGCCAATCAGATCCGACACCTTGCGGCAGTGGTTATTGGTTTGCAGCGGCAGTTCTTCGTTTTTGACGATCAGGGTGAGGTGGAAATTTGCTTTGGGCGGTGCTTCTTGAGGCAGGGCTTCGGCTGATTGCGCCGAGACGGGATCAATTAACACCTCAATGGTGGCCAAACGCGAAAAGGAAACGCCCCCCGGTTGCTCTTTGGCAACTAAATAGTCGGAGGTTTGGTAGACCAACTTTAAACCGCAAGACTTGAGGATCTGCACCACCGATTGCTGCAAATCACTGAGTGCACCCGAAGCAGCCAACAGGGTAATATAGCGAGCCATAATGACGCACGTTAGAAGGACTACACGACGAAATCCGGTTTGGGCATGTTCAAAATAGCGATCGCTATCAACACCAATCAAGACCAACCTAGACTGGCAGAGTTAGCGATTCACTGGGTCGGGCAACCCACATACGGCTTAACGATACAGGGCTTAATGGGTAAAACAGGTTGATGGCGATCGCTCAGCCCATCCTAGATAACCTTTTTTAATAGCTCTTTTAATCGCCCTGATTAATCGTTCCTTTAATCGTTTAATCGCCTATTCATGCGTTAGCTAACGATCAATTAAATCCAACTAAATCCAGATAAATCCAAATAAATTGCGATTATTCTACCATTCTTGCCAATTAACGCTAGGGGGTATGGCAAGTTTTTAGATTTAACGTAGAGAATAGGGCGATCGCCATTGTTTCGCTAGCTACAAGCGGCGATAAAACGTCAAATTTAGCTGTTAAAACAGTCAAAGCCGTCACAGCGGATACAGCAATCAAAACTGTCATCAAAATCACTTAATCCAAAATCTGTTGGAAGAAACCCACGAATCGCGGCGTTCGGTTATAGGCTTAGAGAGTCAAGGCTGACACACGTCCTGCGCCATCTTGAGGTCTGGGGCAAGCCCTATGCTATGCCTAGGCGCTAATCTATACACGGGTTGTAGCCTGTGGAGCCTAGTCTATAAACGTCCATAAACAGACTATTTAGACACAGACCCACTCAGTAGATGTGCGATACGGTTGGATGTTCTTGACTCGCGATGGCAGTGTTGGGTGAGAGTCTACGGCAATTTGTCGCTGCTCCCCACGTCCGCCAGCGTCTAAGATTATCCGTTTCTCGATTTTGATTCCTCTGCACGTTGCTTTCTTAAGAGGTTTTTATGGTTTCTACAGCGGAAAAATTAATCCATTACCCCATGATTATTGGGGGCGAAGCGGTGACATCGGGCAGTGAAGATTTGATTAACCCAGCCACCGGGCAAGTCTTTGCCACCGTCGCCCTAGGCAGCAAAGACGATGTAGAACGCGCAGTCGCCGCTGCTAAAAAAGCCCAGCCGATTTGGGCCGCGTTGTCCTATGGCGAGCGCAGTGCGGCGATGATGAAATTTGCCGATGCCCTAGAGGCCCACGCTGAAGAATTAGCCCACCTCGAAAGCTTGAATGCAGGCAAGGCCCTGAAGCTTTCGGTCAATGGCGATATCCCATTTTCCATCGACAATATTCGCTATTTTGCGGCGGTGCTGCGTCGCCAAGAAGGAGCGGCGGCGGGTGAATATATTGGCGGCTATACCAGCCTGCTGCGGCGGGAACCGATTGGCGTGATCGGCGCAATTACCCCCTGGAACTATCCGTTTATGATGGCTGCCTGGAAGATTGGGCCGGCGATCGCCGCCGGTAACGCGATCGTGCTCAAACCCGCCCCCAACACTCCGATTACGACCATCAAACTGGCCGAGATCGCCCTAGAATCAGGGCTGCCTGAAGGGTTGATCAATATCGTCACAGGTGGGGTCGAAGTCGGTGAAGCAATCTGCACCCATCCCGACATCGGCATGATCAGCTTTACCGGCAGCACCCGCACCGGCAAACGGGTGGCCGAACTGGCCAGCCCGCTGATTAAGCGAGTCACGCTAGAGCTAGGCGGCAAAGCGCCGTTTGTGGTATTTGCCGACGCCGACATTGAGGCGGCCGCTCACGGGGCGGTTGTGGGAGCCTACGTCAACTCGGGGCAAGACTGCACGGCCGCGACCCGTATCTACGTCCAAGACGAGGTCTACGATCAGTTTTTGGCGCGGTTTACCGAGCTATCCAAACAGGTCATCGTTGGTGATCCCTTTGCGGACGATACCGATATTGGCCCGCTGTCGAGTCAAGCTCACCTCAACAAGGTCAGCGGCTATGTGGCAGAAGCCAAACAGCAAGGCATCGAAGTCATCACCTGCGGCGAGGTGCCGACAGAAGGATTTTACTTCCCGGTAACGATTTTGGTCGATCCGCCCCAGACGGCAAACTGCGTACAGGAAGAAATCTTTGGCCCGGTGCCGGTGGTCAAGCGATTTTCCACCGAGGAAGAGGCGATCGCCCTGGCCAACGACACCCCCTATGGCTTGGCCGCTAGCGTCTGGACGCTGAATGTGCAAAAAGCGATGCGGAT
>DATNOW010000186.1:0-6949 GCA_036703515.1 Chroococcidiopsis sp. | reverse complement strand
TGGCGGAAGTTTTGGGCAAAACCGATCTAGAAGTGTTGCCGCCCCACATTGCTGAGCTATTCCGCGCCAACGATCGCCAAGCCTTGGCTGCGGGTCAGCCTATTTATGTAGAAGAATATTCGGAACTCGCCGACGGGCTGCACACCTATGCGGCCAATAAGTTTCCGCTGCTTGATGAGACGGGGCAAGCCTATGGCGTCGCTGGAATTTCCGTTGATATTACCGATCGGCGGCGGGTTGAGCTAGCCCTCCAGCAGAGTGAAGCCCATCAGCGGGCGTTGATTCAAGCGATTCCTGATTTGATTGTGCGGATCAACCGAGAGGGGATCGTGCTGGAGGTTGTCACGAGCCCAAATGGGCCAGCAAACGGGCAGTCCCAAAATTGGTCGGGGGTGCATGTCCTGGATCTGCTGCCGTCGATGCAGGCGCTCCAGCGGTTAGATGCGATCGCCATGGCCCTGCACACTCAGATGATTCAGGTCTATGAAAACACCCGCATGGCTGATGGCCAGCTTCAGATCGAAGAAGTGCGGGTGGTGCCCTATAGCAGCGAAGAAGTGCTAGTGCTGGTGCGCGATATTACCGATCGCAAACAGGCCGAACAGGCCCTACAGGCCAGCGAAGAGCGTTTTCGTGAAATTGCCGACACAATTCCCCAGGCGTTTTTTGTCCGCTCGCTCAATCCTGATCGATTTTTATATATCAGCCCAGGCTATGAAACAATTTGGGGGCGATCGCGCCAAGAGCTATTAGACAATCCGGGGCAGTGGATGGCGGCCGTGCATCCCGATGATTGCGATCGCGTCCAGGCATTTGTGGCCGCCAAAATGCAGAACGTGGGAGAAAACAACGTCCGGCTAGAATATCGCATCCTTCGGCCGGGGGGCGAAATCCGCTGGGTGTTTGCCGAAATTACGGTGATTCGCGATTTTGTCGGCAATCCGCTGCGTTTTGTCGGCTTAGTAGACGATATCACTGTGCGCAAACAGGCCGAGCAAGCCCTCAAAGAAAGCGAAGAACGCTTCCGCGAAATTGCCAACACCATTCCGCAGATGTTTTTTGTGCGGTCGGCTAATCCTGATCAATACCTTTATGTCAGCCCGGCCTGTGAAATAATCTGGGGGCGATCGCAAGCTGAACTGCTGGCCGGCCCGTGGGACTGGCTAGAGTGGATTTACCCTGAGGATCTGGATTATGTCCGGGCTTCGATCGCGCTACAGATGCAGGGCATTAACGTCCATCGAGACTATCGCATCGTCCGACCCAACGGCGAGATTCGCTGGATTTCGGCCAACATTTCGGTGATTTGCGATGCCGATGGCGTGCCCGTGCGGTTTATTGGCCTAGTCGATGACATTAGCGATCGCAAACAAATTGAACTCGCCTTAAAACAAGAGAGCGATCGCCGCCGCACCCTGTTTGATACCTCCATCGATGGCATCGTTGTAGGCGACTTATCGGGTAACGTGATCGAGGCCAATGCGAGTTTTGCGCGGATGCTGGGCTACTCCTTGGCAGAGGTGCTCACGTTCAATGTGGCCGATTTTGACGCCCAACTGTCAGCAGATGAAATAGCGCAAAAAACTATAGCGACTTATTCTTATTCCGAGACTTTTGAAACCCGCCATCGTCGTAAGGATGGCTCTATCTATGACGTTGAAGTGAGTGCCAACTCAGTGAATTGGGATGGGCAAGAGGTGCGGTTTTGTATCTGCCGTGACATTAGCGAGCGTAAGCAGGCCGAGCAAGCCCTACAACAGTTAAACAGTGACCTCGAACAGCGTGTCCAGCAGCGGACCCACGATTTGCAGGCCGAGCGGTTGCGGCTACAGTTGGCCCTCGATGCGGCCAATATGGGTGCTTGGAGCTGTCAACTGCAAACAGGGCAACTGGTGTGGTCTGATCGCGCCCAAGAAATTTTTGGCTTTGTCCCTGGCACTTTTCCGGGCGATCGCGCTACCTTTTTGGCGATGCTGCATCCTGAAGATCACGACCGTGTGGTGCAGGCCGTTAACCAGACCTTTGAAACCGGCGCACCTTACGAAATTGAATACCGCATCTATCGAGCCGATGGCGCACTGCGCTGGATTGGGGTGTGGGGCATCATGTCGGCAGCGCCGCAATCAGACGAACAGCAGTTGATTGGGGTGGTGGCCGATATCACCGATCGCAAACAGGCTGAGCAGGCTCTGCTCGATAGCGAAGAGCGTCTGCGTTTGGCCTTGGTCGCCGCTAACCAGGGTCTCTATGACCTGAATGTAAAAACGGGTGAGGCCATTGTCAGCCCCGAATATGCCATCATGCTGGGTTATGATCCGGCCGCGTTCCGTGAAACTAACGCCAAGTGGGTTGAACGCCTGCACCCCGACGATCAAGCAGACGTGGCTGAGGTTTATCGGGCCTATGTTGCCGGTGAACGCTCCGATTATTCTGTAGAGTTTCGGCAGCGCACCCAATCGGGGACATGGAAATGGGTGCTATCGGTAGGCAAAATTGTGGCGTGGGATGCCGCCGGTCAACCGCTGCGGATGCTGGGCATTCACACCGATATTAGCGATCGCAAACAGGCTGAACGCGACCTGCAAGAATCGCGCAACATGCTGAAACTGGTGCTTGACACGATTCCCCAGCGCGTCTTTTGGAAAGATCGCGAATCTCGGTTTTTGGGCTGCAACGCCACCTTTGCTGGCGACTATTACCTGACGATCGAAGATATCGTGGGTAAAACCGATCGCGAGCTGCCCTGGGCGGTATGGGCCGATCTCTATCGGGCTGATGATGCCCAGGTGATCAATACGGGCGTGCCCAAGCTCAATTACGAAGAACCGACTGTGGATGGGCGAGGCAAGCAGATTTGGATTCGCAGCAGCAAAATTCCCCTAACCAATAGCCAGGGTAAGGTGATTGGGGTGATTGGCTGTTACGACGACATCACCGACTTTAAGCAAGCCCAAGCTGCCTTACAGCAGCTCAATGCTGAGCTAGAGCAACGGGTCGAAGAGCGCACGGTCGATTTGCAAATGGCGATCGAGGTGGCTGAGGCCGCCAACCAAGCCAAAAGTTTGTTTTTGGCCAACATGAGCCACGAACTGCGCACCCCCCTCAACGTGATCTTGGGGTTCACCCAACTGCTACGCAACGATCAGTTTTTAACGCCTGAGCAGCGAGAATATATCCGCATCATGCACCGCAGCGGCGATCACCTGCTCAATTTGATCAACGATATTCTCGATCTTTCCAAAATTGAAGCCGGGCGCATCACCTTAGACAACAACCGCATTGACTTAATGAATCTAATGTACGATCTGCGCGAGATGTTTTTGGAACGCGCCGAGCAGAAACATCTGATCTTTAATCTAGAGCTAGCGGAGGGGCTGCCCGAATCTATTATTACCGATGCTAACAAGCTGCGGCAGGTGTTGATTAATCTGCTCAGTAACGCCATTAAGTTTACGCAGCAGGGTTCTGTCTGTTTGCGGGTAAGTCAACAGGCGGCTGCCGCACTGCCCCCCTCACAGCCCGTGCCCCCCTCACAGCCCGTGCCTGCGTCACTGCCGTCGGCCCTGCCAACAGTTGACTACCTCGTGTTTGCGGTTGAAGACACGGGTGTAGGCATTACTGCCGAAGAGCTAGAAACCATTTTTGATGCCTTTATCCAGGCGGAGGCCGGGCGCACGAGTCTAGAAGGCACGGGGTTAGGGTTGACGATTTGCCGCCAGTTGGCGCGCTTGATGGGGGGTGAGTTAACGGTTGCGAGTGTACCCGACCAGGGCAGCACCTTCAGTTTCTCCATTCCGCTGTGTGTGGCGGAATCAGTTGTTGAGGTATCGGCTGCCCGCAGCCCTGGGATGGTGGTGGGCTTGGCTCCGGGGCAGCCCAGCTATCGGATTTTGGTAGTCGATGACCAGCCCGACAACTGCCGACTGATGGTGCAGCTGTTTACCCAGATTGGCTTAGATGTGCGGCAGGCGACAAGCGGTGAGGAGGCGATCGCCTGCTGGCGAGAATGGCAGCCCCACCTAATCTGGATGGACATTCGGATGCCGGGGATTGACGGCTGTGAAACCACCCGGCGAATCAGGGCCGAGGCTGAGCTTACAGACAGTACGTTGCCGCCCGATCTGGAGACGAATCTCCTGCCAGGGGCCACCAACCGTCTGCGTACGGTGCAAGACTTTCAGGCCACGCCGTTCCCGTTTATTATTGCGGTGACGGCCCAAACTTCTGTCGATGAACGAACCCGCGCCCTAGAAGCGGGCTGTGATGATTTCATCAGTAAACCGATTCAAATCGACGAAATTTTAGACAAAATGGCCGATTATTTAGGTATCCGTTATCGTTACCAAGGAGAAATTATCAGGGAGCGGCAGCTAAACTTTACTCCATCTTCATCTTCTCTGTTAATTCCGGCCGATTTACAGCCGATGTCAGCGTCTTGGATTGCTGCCCTTCGTCAGGCTGCTTTATATTGTGATGAGGAAGAAACGGCGAGACTGATTGATCAAATTCCGCCGGAGTGCTCAACGTTAAGTGAAGGTTTAAAACGGTTACTGAGTAATTATAAATTTGAGGTGATTGTTCAACTCGCGACCGAATGAATGAGCCTAATAGAGCGGTGGGGCGATCGCCAACAGTAGCGGTCTGTCAACCTAAAATAAACCCTAAATGTTCCTAAATGTTACAAGACGTTAAAAGGCTTGTTGGGAAGTTGGGCAGATAGTGCAATTCCTGTAGTTTTTTAGTTTTTAGTGTTTTACAGATAGTGCGTTTGGTAAATCCAGCATGTTCGAAACTGAAGCCAACGTTAAAGCCAATATTCTAGTTGTAGACGACCATCCCGATAACCTCCGGACGCTTTCGCTATTTTTGCAAGTTGAGGGTTATAAAGTCAGGAAGGCGGCCAGCGGCAGTATGGCGCTCGAAACCGTTGGTTCTCAGCTACCCGACCTAATTTTGCTGGATATTCGCATGCCCAAGATGGATGGGTTTGAGGTCTGTGCGGCCCTAAAGCGATCGCCCCAGACGAGCGAAGTGCCGATCTTATTTATTAGCGCTTCCGATGAAGTTGTCGATAAAGTCAGGGCCTTTGAGATGGGCGGTTCTGACTACATCACCAAGCCGTTTCGCTCGCAGGAAGTGCTGGCCCGGGTTAAACACCAGCTAACGATTCGGCAACAGCGGCAGGAGTTGTTTGCCCTTTATCAGCAGGTGCAGAGCCTCAACGCCCACCTCGAACAGCAGGTGCAAGAGCGCACCCAGGCGTTGCAGCAGGCGCTCGAAGAGTTGCAGCGGATCAATCAGGTCAAAGATGACTTTCTCAGCACGATTTCCCACGAGCTGCGCACCCCCATGACCAATATTTGTGTGGCGCTCCAGCTTTTGATGACGGCGAGTCGTCAGGGGCAAGATTTCTTTCAATCGCTTTCCGATGCGGATGCGGTCAAAGCGCCTAATAAAAAAATTATGCAGTATTTGTCGATCTTGCAAACGGAGTGCGATCGCGAGTTGCAGTTGATTCAAGACTTGCTCGACTTGCAGCAGGTTACAGCGGCCACTCTGCTGCTCGAACCCACGCTGATCAGTCTTGACCAGTGGCTGCCCTTACTGCTTAAAGAGTTTCACCCCCGCGCCCAAAGGCACCAGCAAACGTTTACCCTGGAGCTGCCGCCCGATTTGCCGCTGATTGAAACCGATGCGGCCAGCCTCAGTCGGATCATCATCGAGCTGCTCAATAACGCCTGCAAATATACCCCAGCCGGTGGGGCGATCGCCCTCACCCTAAGCTTTGAGGGTGGCGATCCAGCCGCCTTTGTGTTTAGCGTTAGCAATACGGGCACCGAGATTTCTGCCGAAGAGCTGCCCCGAGTCTTCGACAAGTTTTATCGCATCCCTAGCCGCGATCCCTGGCGGCACGGCGGCACCGGGCTGGGTTTGGCCTTGGTCAAAAAGCTAGTCGAACATCTTGAAGGCAGCATCACGGTTAGCAGTGCCGATAACCACACCTGCTTTACGCTAAAACTACCCACCCACGTGTCTCGTTCTAAAACGGTTTAGGACTAAAACGGTTTAGGATTTACTGCCAATTTTACTGCCTATGTTCAGCGGCATGGCGCGGCGGCATCACCACTCTGCGGGCTAAACCTACCTGTTTGAGCAGCCAGATCGCCCACCAGGTGACATCCAACTCCCACCAGCGCCAGCCCGCTTTGGCCACATTAGGGTAGGCATGGTGGTTGTTGTGCCAGCCTTCGCCGTAGGTAAACAGCGCTGCCCACCACAGGTTGCGCGAGTTGTCGTCTACCTTAAAGGTGCAATAGCCCCACATATGGGTGACAGAGTTAATCATCCAGGTGGTATGCCACAGCAGCACGGCCCGCACAAACATGCCGTAGATCACAAAAGACCAGCCGCCGAGGGCATACAGCAGCACCGCCAGCGGCAGTTGCAGCCAGATAAAGCGGCGGTTGAGCCAGCGATAAAACGGATCACGGACTAAATCGGGCGCAAATCGCTGATATTGCCCATATTCAAAAAATTCGGGACGGGGATAGAAGATCCACAGCATGTGGCTCCACCAAAATCCTTTGCGGGCCGAGTAGGGATCTTTCTCTTCGTCTTCGGTATAGGCGTGGTGCAGGCGATGACCCGCCACCCAGAAGATCGGGCCACCCTGGAGGGCAAGGGCACCAATCAGGGCGATCGCATACTCTAACCAGCGCGGTACTTGAAAGCTGCGGTGGCTCAAGAGGCGATGGTAGCCCAGGCAGATGCCAATGCTGCCAAACAGCCAGTGCAAGAAAATCAAAGCGCCTAGGGCAGACCATGAGAAAAACCAGGGTGCCAGTAGGGCGATCAGATGCACACTGCTAAAAAATACTACAGCAGTCCAATCCAACGACAGTTTGGGTTGGGGGTTTGCTGCTATCCGATTTACAGTCATTCAACAATC
>DATNOW010000185.1:0-5823 GCA_036703515.1 Chroococcidiopsis sp. | reverse complement strand
GTTAAGAGCTTCAAAAGGGTTTGGGTGCGCGGTGTCAACAGCGTGCGGCGGTAGGCATCGGCGGCTTTTTTGATCGCTTCGGCTTGGGTGGGGTAGGGGTGAATTACCCCTGACAGGGCGCTGAGTCCTTGTTTGGTGGCGATCGCCAGGGAAATTTCGCTGATCATCTCACCGGCATGGCGGGCAACAATCGTTGCCCCCAAAATTTGGTCGGAGCCCTGTTTGTGCAAGATTTTGACAAAACCTTCGGGTTCGCCATCGGCCAATGCTCGATCCACGTCAGAGAACGGGATGTGAATCGTCTGGGTTGCGAGCCCCTGAGCCTGGGCGTCGCGTTCGTAGAGCCCGACATGGGCAATTTCGGGATCGGTGTAGGTAACCCACGGCATGACTAGGCTGCTGAGCTTGCTGCGCCCCCAGCCAAAGGGTGAAAACAGCGTGTTTTTGATCACGATGCGGGCGGCGGCATCGGCGGCGTGGGTAAATTTCCAGTCCATGCAGATGTCGCCAGCGGCATAGATGCGCGGGTTGGTGGTTTGCAGGTAGTCGTTGACGATCACGCCGCGACGGGCGTCATACTGCACGCCCACGGTTTCTAGGTTGAGTCCTTCTAGGTTGGGCGATCGCCCGGCCCCGACTAAAATTTCATCCACGAGCAGGGTGTGCAGTTCCCCGTTTTGGCGATGAGAAATTAGCTTCCCGGCGGCCGTTTGTTCAACCCGCTCCAGCTGGCAATCGACAATGAGGTTGAGCCCGTCGCGGATCAGCTGCTGCTGCACGATCTCGGCCGCATCGGCATCTTCGCGATCGAGCAGATGCCTGTTTTTATGCAACAGTGTCACCTGACTGCCGAGGCGATGAAAGGACTGGGCCAGCTCGCAGCCGATCGGGCCGCCGCCAATTACCGCTAGGCGCGCAGGGCATTCGGTGAGAGAAAACACGGTTTCGTTGGTCAGATAGCCCGCTTCAGCAAGTCCTGGCACGGTAGGACGGGTAGCGCGGGCCCCGGTGGCGATGACGGCTTTTTTGAACGGGAGGGTGTGGCCATCAACGGCGATCGCCCCCGCATCCACAAAGGCCGCATGGCCCAAAAACACATCGATGCCTAAATTGCGAAACCGTTCGGCCGAGTCGTGATGGCTGATGTCTGCGCGGATCTGGCGCATCCGTTCCATCACGGCCGCAAAGTGGATGTTGACCGTATCCGGTGGCTGAATGCCAAACGGGGCCGCCGCGCGCATATCAGCGGCCACCCGCGACGAGCGAATCACACACTTCGACGGCACACAGCCCACATTGAGGCAGTCGCCCCCCATCAGGCTTTTTTCGACCAGCGCGACCTTGAGCCCCAAGCCCAGCCCGGCTGCTCCCGCAGCCACCACCAGCCCGGCGGTGCCTGCCCCGATTACCACCAAGTCATAACGAGCCGCCGGGGTAGGGTTGACCCAATCGGGCGGGTGAACCTGGGCCATGAGCTGCTGATTGTATTCATCCAGCGGTTGCAGGGCTGGCTCCTGTTGAATAGAAGGGGGCATGGGCCTGAGTTCCTAGATGCAACGCTGTTATCTTTGGTCTGGTTTTAATGTATAGCAAAGCTAACGGCACTGCTAATCGCGGCCTATACACTCGGTGGCTGAAACGACGGCAGATCACAGCGCCCGTCGGTGGTGAACAGGGTCTGCCAAAAGTGGTCGAGATCGAGCTGCTGCTGCTGGTAGGAGGCGATCGCCTGAAACAACTGGCTGGTCGACAGCAAACAGTATCCCAACCGCTGCGCCACCAGCATATGGCGGGGGGCAAACGACGGGTCGCGCTGACTGGGCGGCTGGTGGTAGTGGGTGTTGGCAATCAAGATGCCTTTGAGCGGTGCCGCCAGTTGGGGCTCAGGTGAGGGGCTGGGGTCGGTTTGGCCGTGCACCGCTTGCTCTAGCTGGAGCAAATCGTCGCCCTTTAAGTCGCCGGGGCGAGCCCGCACGACAACAATCGCCTGCTGCCCGCTGGGGCTCGTCAGGGCGATCGCCCCTGGCCCCGCCATTGGGGCCGCGCTCACCGTGGCCCCCAGATAGTGCAGCGCCATCGACACCCACACCGACAGCGTCGGCGGATGGTGGGCGGTCAGCAGTTGATTGAAGCGGGAGACTTGGTCAAGCTGCTGCTGGGCGGTAGCGATCGCCTGGTTGAGATGCTCGATTGCCTCCTGGTGGCGCTGGATTTCGTCTTCAAGCTGGCGCTGCTGCGGAAGTTTATAGGCCTCAATCCAGGGGGGTAAAATGTCGGCGGCGGCCTGGCCATAGCGATGGCTGAGCAGCAGATTGACCGCTTCTTCGGCAGAAATTTCGGTGGGGGGCGGCAGCCAAATCACGGTTCCTGAGTTGATTTGCGCGGCGGGGTCAGCGGGCGAGGGGCGATCGCCACTGCTGTATAGGGCCGCCTGGGGCTGGTGGACATTAGCCCGAAACATCATTTTGAAGGCGATCGCCTGCTGCAAACGGTTGCGGGCGATCGCCCCCATGCCCACTTTGAGGTGATTGGCCTGGGGATGAATCGCCTGTAGGTAGCGCCCCAAACCCAAAAAATGTTCTTTAAACGTGGGATTGATCGAAAAATACCAGCGCCGCACGTAGCGAAAATAAAAGGCAAATTCTGATTTCACATCCTGAATCGACTCCCCCGAGTTGACCACAAAATCGGGGACAACGGGCAGCCACCACAGGGTCGATTGATAGAGCGAATGATGGTTTTCAACCCCTGGAATGCCAATGCAGAGGATTTCGCTACCCTGGCTAAACAGCAGTCGGGCTAGCTGCTGCCAGGCGGGCAGGCGTTCGGGCTGGATGTCGCGATCGCGCGAATGGCTGAGAAACGGCACCAGATTGAGGATGACGACATCAAAATCTGCCACATTGAGTCGCGCTGGAAGATTGCTCCAACTGTAGGCGGCGGTTGCCCCGGCGCTGGGCTCGGCTCCTAACACTAAAATGCGCTTATTGGTGCGCGAATCGGTGCGCCGATTGCTGCGTTGATCGGTGCGCCGATCACTGCGTTGATCGCTGCTGGCGCGGAGTGTGGTTTCCGGTGAGGATTGCATAGCAGTATGGCATCGAGGGCACTGTATAGCAAACTCGCTATAGAAGGGTCTTGATGCACAATGGTAGTCGATCCGATTCGATCCGAGCCGATCTTCTCAATCAACATTTAGGCTGTTGACGAGTTGAAACCGGCCAGGTTCCCGCATCCCTGATGGGGCATTAGGGGGTGAGCGGTTGAGCGACTAGGCTATCTAAGCCAATAGATTCAAGCAAGGTTGACCAACCGCCAGATGCCGCCGGATCACCGGGACGGCTTTGGCGTGAGGTGGCCACGCTGCGGAGGGCGTCATACCAAATCCCAGACTCTGCATAGGCGATCGCCCGTTCTTGTTCGGTGCTCGCCACCATCAGACGACGGCTCAAATCATCAGAGGGTTCAACGCGCTGAATCCAGCCTTCCACAAAAATATCGCCTGAGCGATCCATCGGGTCGCAGATCAACGAAAAATACCAGTGGTAGTCTTTATTGAGATCGAGCAGGGAGCGATCGCCCACCGCAGGCAGCGTAATGTTAACAATGCCGCCCGACTCTGGCAGAGCAATCGCCGATCGATATACTTCATCGTCATTATTGTCTAGCACCACCAGCTCAGCCGTATTGGCCGACATCGGTGGTGTATACCAATACAGCGTCGGCTGCTCTTGAGTCGTTTGCCCAAAGTTGGTGTCTGGCATCAGCGCCACTAGCGGCACCTGACCATGCAAGCAGCCTCCCCGTGTACCCCCACCTTCGCGTCGTCCAGGTAACCCCCGGTCGGGAGGCATGAACTGCTGGGCCAAAACTTCTGTGGGAAAGCTGATGATGCCAATCACCGCCGCCAGCGCCAGAGGGAGAGATATTGCTAAAACCGAGGGTAGACGGGAAGCCATAATTTTTCCTGACTGTAGTAGTGACGAACCCAAGTGGTGACGAATCCAATAAAATAGCGAACTTAACGAACATTCACTGAATGCTCGATAAATACTCAAAATACGCAATTAAATTTAGGATCGCGAATTCAGTACAAGCGAGAACGGGCTTGCGTGAAAGTAAAACGCCTGCGGTACGGTGTGGCTAGCCCCTAACAACCCTTGCAATGGGGGTATTATTTGCTTGCCCATCCCTAACCGCACTTAGAACGCGTACTTAGAACGCCTATCTAAAACGCGCCTTTAAAAAGCACTGTCATGCTGTATAGACTACCAACATTGCCCTATTCTCTCAAATCCGAAGCGTCACAGTTGAACATTCAACTGTGATGCTTCAAGATTGCCTGTGATGCTTCCAAGATAGACGCTGAGAAAATATCGCTGATCGCGGAGGAAATATCACCCCTAGCGAGCGCCGCCGCCTTGCCCCAGGTTGACCGATTCGATCGAGGTATAGCGCGCAACATCGTCAAGCTCAACGGAGTTGAGTAACGTTTCCCACTGCGCCGCTGGCACATCCTGCTCGGGCTGCTGGCGCAGTTGCACCACGCTGGTCAAGGCGTCATACCAAATTCCCGAACGGGCATAGAGGTTGGGCAGTTGGGCCGGGGGAGTCGTTTGTAGAGCGGCACTGAGCTGGGCATCGGGCTCGACGCGCTGAATCCAGCTGTCGACGACGACATCGGCCGAGCGATCGCTGACATCGCACACCAGCGAAAAGCTCCAGTGATAATCTTTGCCAACTTCTAGTGGCGGCAGATTGGCGCTTTCGGGCAGGCTCAGGCTGATGATGCCGGCGGTGTCATTGGTCTGAAACGTAGTTTTATAAACTTCGTTGCCGTCTACATCACTCAACACAAACTCGGCGGCTGTAGCCTGTTCGGCATAGAACTGGGGCACATACAGATAAAACGTAGGGTAGCCGACGAGGGTATAGCCGATGTTTTGCTGGGGCACCAGTGCTGTTAGCGGCAGATCGAGGGGAATGTTGCTAGCGCTGCTCCAGCAGCCACGGGTGCCGCCGCCTTCTCGTCGTCCCGGAATGCCTCGGTTGGGTGGCACATACTCTTGGGCGATCGCCACCATTGGGGCACCCCCTACGACCACACCTAGCGCAAATAAGACCTGCGCTGCGATTAATGCATTGCGGAGCCACGGCTTGGCTCCGGTCGATTTTAAACTCACATGCATGGCAAATAAAACGTTCCTACGATTGGATAATAGGGATTGTGAGTAGATTGCGAGTAGAGTAAGAAGCCAGATTGCCGGTTAATCGGCTGGGTAGCGGTAAGCAGGTGGGCTGATTCAACGGTAGGATGGGCTAGAACTAGCGTAATGGCAGATAGCGTGTGCGGTGGTTGCTTAATTGCGTAGATACTGATTATCGACGAATTTTTGGCACACCAGGAGCCGACTAGGGGGGAGTTGAACCGGCAGGATTATGAAGTAACGTAACCCCTGTTTAGCTTCAACACCCTTACTCCCATAGATTCAATGAATTCTCTTTTGTTTCCAGGTCAGCGGTAGATTTTTTTCGCTCCCACTCATTCAGCGATTGTGTTGCAGATTGCGCCAGGGGTTGACCATTAATTTGGCCACTAGTTTGACCATTGATTTGACCGTTAGCGGGATCAAGCAGTTGACCAGAGTTTGGCACTGGGGGCGTTGTCCCGGCCGCTGCTGGGGATGAGCTGGCGATCGCGGCCGTATCGGCACGGTGGCTGATCACCCGATACACATCGACCAACTGCTTTTTGCCGCGCAGTTCCATCGCTCCCCAAGGCTCGACTTGAAACTTATCGTCGATATACTGCAAGGTTTCGCT
>DATNOW010000184.1:0-3952 GCA_036703515.1 Chroococcidiopsis sp. | reverse complement strand
ATCTTTGTTGCTGTCGCTGGTCAGCTTGGGGCTACCGATGCCGATGCGCAGCCGAGGAAAGTCTTGGGTGCCGAGATGGGCGATCGCGGACTTCATGCCGTTGTGCCCACCCGCCGATCCCGACAGGCGCATCCGCAGCTTGCCTAGGGGCAAATCCATGTCGTCGTAAACAATCAGCACCGCCTCAGGCGACAGCTTAAACCAATCCACCACTGCCCGAATCGACTGCCCCGACAGATTCATGTAGGTCTGGGGTTTGAGCAAACGAATCTTGTCGCGATTGGGGGCGAACCCTTCGCCAAAGATGCCCTGAAACTTGCGGTTTTCAGTCAGCCCAATCTGCCAGCGTCGGGCCAGCGCATCAACGACGTCAAAACCAATGTTGTGACGCGTTTGGTCATATTTTGCGCCAGGATTGCCCAAGCCCACAATCAGCGTCGGGATCACCAGCTCTTGAGGCGATGAGGTCATGCTTCGCTAGAGACTTGACTCGATACTTCACTCGATGCTTCCTGGTCAGCCGGAGCAGCCGGGGCAGCCTCATCGGAGATGATTTCAGCCATCTGCTCTTCGGGTTCGGCGTCAGGGGTGACAGGGGTAACAGCAGCGGCCGGGGTCGAAGACGACAGGGCTTTAGCGGCAGGCGGCTCTAGCGTAGCCTGAATCGGCGCTTTGACTGTTTTCTCAATCTGCTCAGCTTCGCGCTTAAACTCGTCTTGAAATTCTTTTGACGCTTGTTGGAAACCCCGAATGCCTTTGCCCAGGCTGCGCCCAATTTCTGGGAGTTTCTTTGGCCCAAAGACGAGCAGGGCCAAAACAAAAATCAACGCCATCTCAGGCAAGCCAATCCCAAAAAAGTTCACAGCGCGTCCTCCTAAAGTCGCTTCAACGATGCGATCGCCCGGTTGCAATGCATAGGGACGGGAGCGATGGCTCGATCTACCCTATTCACCGATCCCTATCCATTGTGCTGGCTATCTCTCTGTGCATCTCTGTTCATCATTGTACGTGGAGACACTCCACCGTAGATTATTCCCCCGTCCTTGATCGATAGAGGGATATCCGAACCCAGATCCCAACCCAGCTCCAAACTCAGCGCCCAACCCATAGCCCAACTCACAGGCGATCAGGACGCCGCCCATCGGCCCAACAAAAAACCCCGGAGCGCCGGGGCTGAAATATCCAGTATTCCAAACCAGTATTCCAAAAATGGGACAACAGGATAGGAATTTAGCCGCCGAAGCCGCTCCAATCCACACTGAAGCCATCGAGCAACAGGGAAGAATTGTATATTTGCAAAATGATTAACAAAAAGACAAAAAACAGCCCCATGAAGACTCCCATCAATGGAGTGGTTCCCCAACCGGGAGCGACTTTACCATATTCAGAGTTAAGAGGCTTGAGGATATCTCCCAACCGAGTCCGTTGTGCCATGAGTAACCTGCAATCAACCTAATACATTTTAACTTTCCGTAATATTATAGAGGAACGCCTCTCATAATTAATCAGGCTTATGGATTCCGCAACAGTTCTTATCATTTCAATCGGCGCATTTTTGTTTGCTATTACGGTGATATCCATCTATACGGCGTTTGGGCCGCCCTCGCGAGAACTGAGCGATCCCTTTGAGGATCACGAAGATTAGGGTCACTTTTGTCCCTAATGCACAACAAAGCACTATAAATTGACTAATCTTGACTCTTTATTCCTCTTTGTTTATTGAGGCACAGCTTTGCTGTGCCTTTTCTTGGATTTTAGGTTGAATTTTAGATTGAATTTTAGGGTTTGCTCGTGTGATCCCCTGCACGTCACTCCTGCCTGTTGTTCCCTGTTTAAGCAGCGCCCATGACCCAGCCCATTCTCTATGTCGCCGTTACCAACCATGGGTTTGGTCATGGCACGCGCACGGCGGCGATGGTAGCCACCCTGCAACAGCAGTGCCCCGATCTGGTGATTCTTTTGGCGACGACCGCTCCCCGCTGGCTGCTCGATTCCTATATTTCAGCCCCGTTTATCCATCGCCCCCGGGCCTATGATGTCGGCGTGCTGCAGCGCGATAGCCTGACGATGGACAAACCCGCGACCCTCGAAAAGCTGCACGAAATCCAAAAAAACGAGCGCTCGATCATCGCCAGTGAGGTCAACTTTATTCGGCAAAATCGGGTTGGGCTGGTCTTAGCGGATATCCCGCCCCTGGCCACGGCGATCGCCCATGCGGCCGACTTGCCCTGCTGGATGATGAGCAACTTTGGCTGGGATTTTATCTATCGCGCCTGGGGAGAGGCCTTTCGCGACAGCACCGACTGGATCAGCCATCACTTTAGCCAGTGCGATCGCCTGCTGCGGCTGCCGTTTCACGAGCCGATGAGCGCGTTCCCGGTGATCGAAGATATGGGTTTGACCGGCGGTTCCCCCCGCTACAGCGTTGCCGAACTGCGATCGCAATTTGGACTCAGCGCCCCACCCGAACGCACAGTGCTCCTCACCTTCGGCGGGCTGGGGCTGGCCCAGATTCCCTATCACAACCTCAACCAATTTCCCGACTGGCAGTTCATCACCTTTGACCGTCAGGCACCCGCCCTGCCCAATCTGCTGATGGTGCAAGATCATCACTATCGCCCGGTCGATTTTATGCCCCTCTGCGGGCAAATCGTCTCTAAGCCGGGGTATGGCACGTTTTCGGAAGCCTGCCGCTTGGGGGTGCCGATTATTTCCCTCACCCGCGACGACTTTGCCGAAGCGGAGGTGCTGCTCAGCGGCATCCAGGCTCATGCTCAGCACAAGATTGTGACCGCCGCTGACTTTTTTGACGGCTCCTGGCAGTTTTTGCTAGACCCCTTCAACGCACCCAGCGATCCCAACCCCCTGCCGATGAATGGCAATGAGGCGATCGCCCAGGCCATTGCCGACTATTTCGGCTGTTAGCTATTAATGGCGACTAAAAACACGCCTTAAAAATATCCACCGGTGGGGGCGCACCGATGTGCGCCCTCCGGATCGTCATCATCAACCCGGTTCTCGGTCAGGGCGCAACGCCTTAAAAAATATCCACCGGTAGGGGCGCACCGATGTGCGCCCTCCGGATCGTCATCAACCCAGTTCTCTGTCAGGGCGCACAGTTGTGCGCCCCTACCCAAGAATTTCAGCTGATTAAATCTACGATCCTAAGCGCGAACGCGATTGACTTGGCTGGCAACATTGAGCGCTTCAACCAAGCTCCGCACCACGGCAATCATGGCGATTTCATCGTCGAGCTTGTTGATGGCAGAGCCAACCCCAATCCCCGCAGCACCAGCGGCGATCGCCATCGGAGCCGTAACGCTCGACAGACCCGATGCGCACAGCACAGGTATGCTCACCACACGGGCGATTTCATAGGCCGCGGCCAGGGTCGGTGTGGCTTTTTCGATCAGCCCCAGAGTGCCAGCATGCACCGGGCTGCTGCTGGTGCCACCCTCGGTTTGAATGATATCGGCACCGGCACTGACCAACTCTTCGGCGAGCTGCACCTGCTGATCCAATTCCAAAATGTGGGGCACCGTCACCGACAGGGTAATAGTCGGCAGCAGGGCGCGGGTGCGACGGGTTAGCTCTAGCACTTCGGGGGCTTCAAAGCGACGACCTTGGGCATAAAACGCATCAAAGTTACCGATTTCGATCAAATCGGCACCGGCATTGACTGCCGCCACAAAAGCCTCTGGTTCTACTGCCGAGACGCAGATCGGCAATGTGGTGAGCTGGCGCGCCAGCCGCACCAAGTCGGCATTGGCCGCGATATCAACAAAGGTGGCACCACCGCGATCGGCCGCTTTGACCACTTTGGCGACATGATCGGCGTTGAGGTTGGTCAACCCACTAATAACTTTGAGGGCATTGCCCCGCTCAAATGCAGCCTGAAGCGTGGGGAGGTTCATCATAGGTGTTTCTCTCACTGGTGTTTTTCTCACTGAGC
>DATNOW010000183.1:0-8003 GCA_036703515.1 Chroococcidiopsis sp. | reverse complement strand
GTCGGGATACCCAGTTCGGCGGTTTGATAGAGCCGTTCAAACTCGCGCTCAAAGTGAGCTGCGACCGTGGGGTTATCGATCACTAACAGGTTTTCGTCGTTGGACTGATTGGCGGCGGCTGTCCAGTTTTGGGAGCCGGTGATCACAATGCGGTGATCGACCACGGCAAACTTGTGGTGCAGGATGTCGCCCTCGGCCAGCTGCGGCACGCCCACTGTGGCGATCGCCTGACTCCACGGTTTATTGCCGTCTTCATACTGACAGCGATCGCCTGTTAGGGCCGTGCCCAGCATATCGAGACCTTCGCTATAGTCGCGATACATAAACCCTCGATCGATCAGCCCCCGCACCTGCACGCCCTGCTGGTGGCGGCTTTCCAAGACATTGCTGAGCATCTGGTCAGAGAAGACAAACAGGGCCATATCCACCGTTTGCGCAGCTCGCGAGAGGAACATGCCAATCAGACCGTTGACGCTCTGCTGCCAGGGCTGCGACGGAGAAGTGGGCGAAAACTGTACCACCAGCGCCGACTGCGGCGTAAACTTCATCTGCATGGCCGGGCGGTAGGGCTTTTGTAGCCCAAAGCGGCTCGACTGGCCGCCGTTGCCCCACATGAGCTCAAACTCTTGGGTGAAAATAGTGGCCAGGGTAGGGCTGTTGATTTTGATCAGATGGTTGGCGTTGCCCGAACTTTCTGGCGACAGGAAATCGCCGTGCACCTCGCTGATCGACCAGTTCACCGAACCGGTTAACACCGTTTTGCCGTCAATGACGGCAAATTTATGATGCATCAGGGCGCTGCCGGCCGAGCCGTCAGCCGTGTCGTCAATCAGCGGCACCCCGGCATTTTTGAGGATTAGCATGGAGTCGGCTTGAGCGGCCTCGTCAGGGGCGATCGCCCCATCTTTATTGACATCGGCGAGCTGAAGGAATTCTAGATACTTACCGCGATCGCGCTCATCGAGGCTGCCCGACTGCTGGGGCGATAGGGCGCTCCACAGTCGGTTGTAGTCGTGTTCGGTGACGACTCGCACCTTAACGCCAGCCTGATGGCGATCGCGCAGGGCTCGGGCCACACCGGGTAGATGCAGCTCGTGGATGGCCACATCCACCGACACCTGGGCGCTGTTGATGGTATCGATGATGATCTGCTCTAGATTGTCACCATAGCGTTCTTTGTGGCGATACGGCTCTACGTAAGTAGAGGCTTGACTGTGATTAAAGTAGACTTGAATCAGCGAATCTTGAGGCAGCGGAGCGAGGGTTGGGGGTAATGCTGAAGTTCGTTTCCACAGGCTGAAACCTGTGACCAAAAGCAGACCGACGGCAAAAAATAACCCCAAACGCACCCAGTTAGAGCGGAGCAGACGCACGGACATGAGCAGGTATCAAATAAAGAGCCACTCTCAGTAGTGCCCAGCCGCAGCCTTGGAATAACGCGATCGCCCAAGTTCTAGCCGCCAGCCTGTCTGAACTGGTTTAGATATTTGGCAGGGACGGGTTTTGCCCAAACTCCTTGGGACACGCCAAACCTATCGGCTAAACCCGCCCGTACAGTCTGTGGTTTGCTTAAATCCTCGATCCTACGCTAGCGCAGCCCCCGGTAGACCTCTTCGGCTACCCGCTTGAGTCGGCGCAGTTGGGCCTGCATGTCGGACTTGGTCAACCCTGCGGCGATGGTGTTAAAGCCAAAGCGCACCAGCGGATTGGGGATATCAAACTCAAAGCGGTTGAGCAGTCGCGTACCGGCCCCATCGGGCTGGCATTCCCAGCGATCGCGCCCTTGAAAGAAGCCCTCAAACTGCCAGACCACCAGTCCCGGTTCGCGTTCGACGACGATGCTTGTTAGCGTTGGCGCAATCAGGGGAATCTGAATGATAAAGCGGCTTTTGCCTCCCACTTCTGTACTCCAGTCGCCAATGGGTTCGCAGCGCAAGGCAGGGTTGAGCCAGCGGTGCATCAGCGCCAAATCGGTAAAGCACTGTTCTACCGCGGTGGCGCTGGCTTTGATTTGGATCGAGTGTTCAAAACATTGGGTAGAAGACATGGGCAAAACAAGGCACAAGTGTGGGCGCAGATAGCAAAAAGCCTGCGATCGCAGGCTTTTGGGACGATTTATCGATTATCGTTAAATTTCTAATAATTTGCCAGTTGCCGAATTGTCGCTAGCTCGCCCAAAGGCTGAAACTGTAGGGTTTAGGCAGGAGGCTAGCCGATGGCTCTGTGTTCAAAAGCGCTCTAGCTAAAAGCTGATGTGCAAAGGCTGCATTTCAAGACTTTGTTCAAAGCATTATTTAAAATCAGAAAGGGCACCGACGACTGACCGTGTTTCGTCTCGGTGCCCTGACTGGTTCGCTCCTCACACTGTATTTAGAATACCAGAGGTTTCTAGATTTGTCATCCCTTTGAAGCAAATGTGTCAAAGTTGTGACAGAAGAGGGTAGAGCGATCGCCTATTCCGATCGGCGTAAGCCTTGGTGTAGAAGCGTTTGGATATGATTCACGCATACTTTCCCAAGGGCTAATAGCGAATGCGCGGATCGATCCAGGCGTTGAGAATATCGATCAAGATGGAGGCGATCGCCACAATGGCGGCAAAAAAGACGATTACTCCCTGCACCACAGGATAGTCGCGAAACTCGATCGCCTCATAAAGCCGATTGGCCAAGCCGGGCCAAGAGAACGTCACCTCGGTCAAGATCGCCCCGCCCAGCAGGGAGGCAACGGTCAGCCCGAGCACGGTGACCACGGGAATCAGCGCATTTTTGAGGGCATGGGCCATGACAATCTGCCGCTCAGGGATGCCCCTGGCCCGCGCCGCTTCGACGTAGTCGGCCCGCAGGGTTTGCTTGAGGTTGACCCGCACAATCCGCTCAAACATGCCGCTGAGCAACAGCCCAAGGGTCAGGCTGGGCAGGGTGAGGTAATACAAACTGGTAAAAAAGTGGGGCAGATTGCCTTCGAGCAGGCTATCGACTAGGTATAGCCCAGTGAAGCTGCGGGGCGGCGTTTCGATCAGCGGAAACCGGGTGCCAATCGGGAACCAGCGCAACTGCACAGCAAAGATCAGCTGCAAAATCATGCCAAACCAATACATCGGCACGGCATAGGTGAGGATGCCAAACAAGCGCCCGCCTACATCAAAAGGGGTGTTGGGCTTGGAGGCGGCCAAGGAACCCACCGCAATGCCAACTACGGCGGAGACAATCATGCTCAACACCGTCAGCTCGACCGTGGCTGGAAAGTGAGCCTGGATGATCTGCCAGACGGTTTGCCCCTGGGTGGTCAGGGATGACCCCAAATCGAGGTGCAGCAGATTCCCCATATAGCGCAGGTATTGCATCCACAGCGGCGCGTCTAGCCCCAGTTGAGCCCGCAGGGCGGCTTTGGCCTCGTCGGGTGCCCGTGCCCCCAAGATGGCATCCACCGGATCACCCGGCGTTGCCCGCAGCAGCAAAAACACCAGCGTGGTGATCGTCCAGATCATCAGCGGGGCAACCAGCAGGCGGGATAGGACGTAGTAGCGCAGAGCAGAAGAACGAGACATGGGGAAATAGCAACAGGGGGATAGGAGGTCAGGAGCGTCGATTCAATCATGTAGGACTGTAGGGGCGCACTGCTGTGCGCCCTTACCCAAGAATTTCCGCTGATTCAAGCCGTGATTCTCGTGATCCTAAGGAATTGGCGCTATTTCTTGATCTGCCAGAGCAAAAACTGCTGGGTCGGCTCGATCGCCACATTGCTCACCCCGCCTTGGGCAAACACATAGTCTTTGTTTTGCCACAGGGGGATATAGGGCACCTCATCCACCACCATCGTTTGCAGTTGGTCAAAGATGGCGTTGCGGGCGGTTTGATCTTGCTCGGCGCGCTCTTCCTTGATCAGGCTGTTGGCTTTTTCACTGTAATAAAACGAGCCATTGCCTTGACTGGCCCCTTTGGTGCAAAGGGTTTGGGCAGAGCCTTCGTCGCAGCTGAGGAAGGGCTGAATAAAGTTATCGGGGTCAAAGAAGTCAGGATACCAGTTGAGCAACACGGTTTGGTATAACCCTTCGTCTACCCCTTGGGAGAGGGTAGCGCGTTCGGCGCTATTAACCGTCACCGTGACGAGGCCGGCCATCCCTTTTTCGATCGATTCTTTGAGGGTGTTGGCGACAATTTGGCGGGTGGTCGAGGCAGAGGGATACCAGATTTCAAAGTTGAGCGGCTTGCTGGCCGAATAGCCGGCCTCGGTCAGAAACTGGGTGGCTTTGGCAAAGTCACCGTCGCCGTAGGCGTCTTTAAACACCGGCTTGTGGATATCAAAGCTCTTGGGCACCAAACTATAGAGCGCCTCTGCTTGACCTTGGAAGACGCGCTCGTTGATCAGGTTGCGGTCGATCATGGCGGCGATCGCTTTACGCACGTTGAGGTCTTTGGTCGGGTCGAGCTTTTGGTTGAGGCTGAGGTAGTTAACGACGTTGGTGCCGGCCTCGATTACCTGCCAACCGCCGCTGGCCGCATCGCGTTCAAGGCTAGCAACTTGGTCGGGGTCAAGGGTTTGGTAGGCAATGTCTAACCCCTTGGTTTTGAAGGTGTTGTAGAGGTTGGCCGGGCTGGCATAGATCTGAATATCAATGCCTTGGTTGGCCGGTTTTTCGCCCCAGTAGTTTTCGTTGACATCCAGCTTGATCGAGTCGGGGGTGAGGGAGGCCAACTTATAGGGGCCGCTGCCAACAAAAGCATCGGGCTTGAATTTGCCTTCACCGATTTCGTAGGCTTTGGGGGAAACGGGCGTGACACCCCAGAAGGACAGCACTGCTGGGAAAGCCGCAAACGGATATTTGAGTTTTAGGGTGAGTTCGTTTTCACCGCTGGCTTCCACGGTTTCGACTAAATCCCCTAAGAGAAAAGCGGGGTCGCCGCCGTTTTTGATGAAGCGCTCGATCGAAAACTGCATGACTTCGGCATTAAAAGCAGTGCCGTCGTGCAGGGTGACGCCTTCGCGCAGGGGAATGGTGTAGGTTAAGCCGTCTGCGCTGACGGTGGGCATGGCTGTGGCCAGTTGCGGCACCAGTTCTGTCGTGCCCGGTTTGTAGGTATAGAGGCGATCGCCCATGTTATAGAGCAAAATGCCGCCAAAAATTGTGTAAGCATCCGCCGGATCGAGGGTTTCGATCTTTTGGGTCGTGCCCATGCTGACGCGCCCACTGCCTGCCGTCGGGCTGCTGCTGCTGTCGGTCGCGGAGGGCTGTCCGCCCGCGCAGCCTAGCACCAGCGCGATACACACACCAAACAAACCGATAGACTGCAAAAATCCGCGCCACTGCCGCCGAGAAAACCCGAGCCAACCCATACCCACACCTGCCAAAGCATCTCAATACTCAGATCGTTATACCGTGGAACCTGGCATAACTCAATGAAAAGGCAGGCCATCCCCCGACCGATTCATTGATAATGGAGAATGCCGCATTGTGAAAGTATTGGTAGCATGTCAACGACTTCAAGCAGCTCGCCCTCAGGTACTCTCCCATCAGGCAATCCCTTAGGCGCTGCCATTCCCCTCGACCAGATTCGCTATAACGAGCAGGGGCTAGTGCCGGCGATCGCCCAAGACTATCTCGACGGCACGGTGCTGATGATGGCCTGGATGAATCGCGAGTCGCTCCAGAAGACCTTGGAAACAGGGCAGGCCTGGTATTGGAGCCGATCGCGCTCAGAATTGTGGCACAAAGGCGCGACCTCTGGGCACCTGCAACAGGTCAAGTCAATCCGCTATGACTGCGACAGCGATGCCCTGCTGCTCAGCATTGAACAAGTCGGTGACATTGCCTGTCATACGGGCGAGCGCAGCTGTTTCCATCAGGTCGATGGCGCGATTCAGCCGCCGCCAGCCGATATGCTGTCGCAGGTGTTTCAGGTGATTTGCGATCGCCGCGATCGCCCCAACCCCGAGTCTTACACCTGCAAGCTGCTGGCCGGTGGTGACAACAAAATTCTCAAAAAAATTGGCGAAGAAGCGGCAGAGGTGGTGATGGCCTGCAAAGACGACGACCCCGATGGGATTGCAGGCGAAGTCGCCGATTTGTTTTATCACACCCTAGTGGCGATCGCCCATCACAACGTCGATATCCGCGATGTCTATCGCAAGCTGCAAGAGCGCCGCCGCTAGGGATAGCTGCCAAACAGCGCCCCACCCCCCTTCTCTCTCTCTCTCTCCCTCCCACCCTTCCCCTCTCCCTCTCCCGGCCGAATAATTTGCGATAAATTTGCTATAAAATGAGGCGGAATTTGATGTAAACGTTTAGCAACATCCGCGATGCATCGTCACCCCATGGCTAACAGACTGGCAGACAAATTTTTGGTACGCAAACTAGCAGCACAAAAACTTTTGGCGCACAGCCGTCTTGCCGGCCGGCGTGCGGCAGGCAAGCTTTTGTGGAGTAGCGCAGCGGCGATCGCCCTAGTCCTTGGCAGCTCCGTTAACGCCCCTGGAATGGCTGATGCCGTTGACCTTGGCCGCTCGCAAGCCGTGCTCACGAAGCAGTCTGCACTCCAGCAGGGTCGGGCCGTGGTCAGCGGAGACAATGGGCAATACACTGGGCGGATTTTGGTCAACGCACCGATTTCCACCGTTTGGGCTGTGCTTACTGACTACAATAACTTTGGTCGGTTTATGCCCAACGTAGACTCTAGCCGCCTGCTGCGCAGCAACGGCAACCAGCATGTGTTTGAGCAGATCAACGTGGTTCACGTTTTTCCGATTACGCACCGCACAGAGGTTGTCATCGCCACCTCAGAAAGCTATCCTAACCAAATTTCTTTTCAGGCCATTGACGGCGATATTGAGTCGCTGCAAGGCTCTTGGCAGCTTAGCCAGGTGTCGTCTAGCCAGGTGATGATTACCCATAATGTTGCCGTCGATCCCGGTTCATCGAATCGCAACCTGTTTTTTAGCCTCTATCGCAGCGGCTTGCAAGATACCCTGACGGCCCTGAAGCGTGAGAGCGAGCGGCGATCGCGTTAGGAAGGTGGGTGATAGCGTTCAACCGGCTCGGGATCGATCATTAACTTCATCAACCATCTCATTAACCATAGAGCAATCTATACAAAGCACCTATAGAGAACGGGAGGGAGCCGATGCCGCGCCATGCCATCATTACCGGGGGATCGAGCGGCATTGGTTATGCCACCGCTCAGCGGCTGGTCCGTGAGGGAGTCAATGTCTCGATTATTGCCCGATCGCAGTCTCGGCTGGACGCGGCCCGCGACTCTTTAGCGCGATCGCAGCCCCAGCCCAATCAGCCAACCGGTCAGCCAATCGCTCAGCGCATCCTGGCCCTGTCGGCCGATGTCAGCGATCGCCTCCAGGCAGAACAGGCCATCCAAACGGCGATCGCCCAGTTGGGGGCACCGGATTGGCTGATCACCTGCGCTGGCATTTGCCACCCGGGGCATTTCCAAGATCTGCCGATCGAAATTTTTGAGCAAACCATGGCGATCAACTATTTTGGGTCGCTCTACTGCGTTCGTGCCGCCTTGCCCGCCATGCAGCAGCAGCGGCAGGGCAAAATTGCCCTGGTGTCGTCGGGGGCGGGGTTGATTGGGCTGTATGGCTATACCCCCTATAGCCCCAGCAAGTTTGCCCTGCGCGGGCTGGGGGAAGCGCTCAGGGGTGAGCTGAAGCCTTGGGGCATTGGCGTTTCGGTGGTGTATCCGCCCGATACCGACACCCCCCAACTGATTGCCGAAAACCAAACCAAGCCCGAAGCCACCAAGCGCATCACCGCCACGGCCAAGCTTTGGAGTGCCGATGGTGTGGCCCGCGAGATTATAGGCGGCATGGCAAAAAATCGGTTTGCGATCGCCCCCGGCAGTGAAATGGGCGTCTTATCTAAGTTTCACAGCCTGCTGTCGCCCGCTTTAAACTGGTACTTTGATCGGATCGTGGCTGAAACTGCCGGTTCAGCGGTCACCAGGACAACCCTTGCTGCCTCAGAATCCCGTGCCCACACTCCGCAATAG
>DATNOW010000182.1:0-8954 GCA_036703515.1 Chroococcidiopsis sp. | reverse complement strand
ACCGCTCGGGCTGACGGCCAATGACGTTTACCATCTGGCCCAAATGATTGGGCTCTATCTGTTTTATCGAGGCGCGCAGCAACTCAAAGATCGCGAAGGATCGTGGATTAAATAAAACCGCACGCTGTAAGGGCGGTTTCGGCTTTTAAAGCCCTCTGGCGAAAAAATGTCGACCTAAAAACTCTCTGGCGACTGTGGCACAGGGCTCGCCGCCGTCTCAGGCGCGGCTGAATTGCCCACGGCTGAATTGCCCGCGACTGGAGCTGCGGTCGGTGGCATTCTAAAGTAGTCGTGAATCGCGCGGCAGGCTTGGCGAATCAGCTCTTGGGCGCGGCCGTCGTCCACCGGACGCTGCACCAAGGCGGTGACCACGTAGCGTTTGCCGCTGGGCATATCCACCACACCCGTATCGCCAACCATACTGTCGATCGTGCCAGTTTTGTGGGCCACAATCGAGAGACTGTCGCCGATCCCCGTGGGGATCAAGGTATCGGTAACGGTGCCCTGCATGATCTCAAACAGGCGATCGCGCGATCGCAACGACAGCAGATCACCTTGGCTCACCCGCGTCAGCAAATCGGTCAATTCTTTGGGACTCGTGGTATTGGTGCCGGCCAAATCAGCCAAGGGGTTGCGAATGACCGTTGTCGTCAGCCCCCACTCCCGGAAGCGCTGATTGACGGCAGTAATGCCACCCAAACGCCGAATCAGCATATTGGTGGCGGTGTTGTCACTGATGGTAATCATCATCTGCGCCGTTTCCAGCGCCGTATACTGGGTACCCACCGGCTGATATTGCATCTCTCCCGAGCCGTCGGTGACATCGCTGGCTTCCATCGTCAGCGATTCGTCGAGGCGAATTTTGCCCGCGTCAACATCCTGTAAAAATGCGACTAAAACGGGCACTTTGATTGTGCTAGCGGCGGGGAAGGATGCGTTGCCACCGACGTTGACAAAGGCATTGGTATCTAGATCAACGACGTAGACACCCAAGGTCAAATCGGGAGATTGGGCCGCTAGGGCCTGAATGGTAGATTCCAGCGTCGTGATTTCTTGTCCAGAGGGACGGGCTGCCGACGACAGGGCCGCCGCAGCCTTGCCAGCCGCAGCATCGGTTTGGGGGGAGGCGCTGTCGGTGACAGCAGCTTGGCTGGCGTTGCTCTGGTGTACTGCCGGGCTCAAAATCGACAGCAGCGTGCCCGCGATCGCTCCCAGACCCACTCCCAAAATCAGAAGCCGCATGGCATAAACCAACGGCGACAGCCGCCGCAGTCGCCCCGATGCTTGGCGCGATCGCGGCCGTCCCGATGGGTTTAGCAGACTGGCCGGGCGGCGACGCTGCCCATCCCGCTCGGGATAGGGGATCACCGTCGGCTCAGGATTAGACAGAGGGTTCGACTGATAGCGATTGATCGGCACCACGGCTGGGTTACCGCCAGCGCGCGCAATGCCGCGACTGTTGCGACCGGGGGGCGGCTGCAGATCGCGAGCGCTGTTGGGCATGGGGCGAATGCCCCAAGATGCTGGAGGTGCGCTGCCTCGCCGGGGCTGCGCGCTGGCGTTGGTGCGCCCTGAGCCACCGGACAGCAAATTTTTGAGGTTAAAGCTGCCTTCTTTTTGTGTCGCTCCCCGACGCGGCGATCGCGGCTTTTGCAGCCGTGCATCGGAGCGATCTGAGGGCGCTAAATAACCTTCGGGCGATCGCGGCCGCAGATCGGGGGGATAGGGCGACGGGTTAGACGAAGATGGCTGGGATGGCGGTGACTGCTGAGATGACGACGAATTCGTCCGGCCATCGGGCTGCCGTGGAGGCGTTTGCGAAGGGCGAGGCTGACGCTCCTTAGCGGCGAGGGAGCGCTGGCGCGACTTTCGATTTTGATTCCGAGGTTCCAACACGAACTAAACCTCCACGGTTTTACCCAGAGAATTCCCAAAACTCAGCTGCAAACCCATAGCGTACCGCATTCAGACCGCCAGTTTTGCAAACCATAACGTGTGATGATGGGGCGTTTATCTAAGATCCAGAAGAATTAAACAAACAACCCGCCGTTGGTTTAGTCGTTTTGCCAAACGTCACCGCACTGCACGCAAGTTAATCTAAGCCAGTTAATCTGCACGATTTAGTCTACGCAATTTAATCTACGCGATTTGATTTATTTGAATGCTACGGCCTTCTCCGAGATTTGCACCATACCATTGCTACCAAATCATTCCAAATTGCTACCAGATTACCGGCAAATCGCGGGTAAATGCTCTCTAAATTGCTGAATTCTAGCGTCAGCTGGCAAAAATGCGCATATTTTCGCCAAGTTTATGGTTCATCAGGTTTACGGCGACAGGTTTACGGCGGCAGGTTTTTACTCAGACCCCACCTCTTCAATTGGGGATGATGGTTTAGGCGATGCCTGCGTTAAGGCCCAGTTTGTTTGACTGAGAATGCCGTGCAGCATAGCCACATCCTGCGCCGTTGGATAAGCCCGATGCAGCAGTCGACGCAGCTTTTCCATCCGGCTGGCGGCTGTATGGGGATACAGATAGCCCACCGTCAGCAGCAGCGCCTCCAGATCGCGATAAAACCGTTCTAGGTGCTCTAAAGGAGCCAGCTCGGTGGTAGTGGGCGGTGCGGTGTTGCTGGGTGGTGCCGCGACCGATGCAATCGTGGTCATCGGTGGGGGGCGATCGCCACTTTCCTGGGCGGCCAGATGCAACTCATAACAGCACAAGCCAGCAGCCTGAGCCAGATTGAGTGAACTGTAGTCATCACTGGTCGGAATCCGAATCAGACGCTGGGCATAGTTCAGCTCTTCATTCGTCAGACCCCGATCTTCGCGCCCTAAAATTAGCGCTGCTGGCGGTGGCGATGCGTCGGGATCGTCAGGATTATCTTGTCCGTAATCTAACAGCCACGGCAGCACGGCTTTAGGCGACTCTAGGGCAATGCTGAGGGTGGTGTCGCGCCCCGTGGTGGCCACCGCTCGCTGACAGCCCGCTAAAGCTTCTGGCAGGGTCACGACCCGCTGCGCCCGCTCTAAAACATCAGCAGCATGAACCGCCATCTGCCGCGCCTCGTCCCCCAGCGGATCGCATTGAGGATTGACCAAGACCAACTGCCGCAGCCCCATATTTTTCATCACGCGGGCGATCGCCCCCACATTGCGTGGCCCTGCTGGCTCCACCAACACCAGACGGATATGATCTAACGAACATTGGCCCATGACAATCCGATCGCAACGGCTAACACACGGCTGACACTCAAACAAACTAGGCGATAAACGGCCAATCGGGCCGATAGGCCAATAAATTATGGCGATAAACTATATGAACGTATCGCTAGATTCTACTCAATCCTATGGGGCGCGCCCGTTCCAAATCAGATCTACCCGCCAAACAGTGTCCTGTCTGCCAGCGCCCCTTTGAGTGGCGTAAAAAATGGGCAGACTGCTGGGACGATGTCAAATATTGCTCAGAGCGCTGCCGCCGCAGGCGATCGCAAGCCCAACCGGGAAACCCCGCTGCCTAGCGATCGCGGCTCACGACGGCACCTTTACCGACGATACGGGCGAGGATGGGGCTGCGGCCACCGCCAGGCTGCGGCGCATCGATTCGACAAACTGGCTGACGCGGATCGGGTCAATGGGCTGCTCAATCTGCCCCCGTCGCTTCAGCGAACTCGACACAATCACGCCATTGGCCGCCTGGATCAGCGTCGGGATATTCTCCCAACTGGCACCGCTGCCAATGAAAACCGGAGTGCCCCCGGCCGCCGCGCTAGCCAGTTCTAAATCTTCTAGGTTGGGTGGGCTGCCCGTGGCCCAGCCCGACAAGATCACACCGTCGGCCAAACCCCGGTCGATGGTTTCTTGCACGGCTGTCGTCAAATTTGGCGAGCCTAAGGGGCGGGCGTGCTTGACCAAGACATCGGCCAAAATTTTGACATCGCTGCCCAATTCGCGGCGATAGCGCAGCAGTTGATGGGCCTGCCCTTCAATCAACCCTTGATCGGTAGCCATCACCCCCGTCAACACGTTGACGCGAATAAACTGGGCGTTGACACAGGAGGCGATCGCCATCGCACTCTGGGCGTCATTGCGGAGGACGTTGATCCCCACCGGCAGCGAGACCAAATTCATCAGTCGATGCACCACCAAACTCATGGCGCTGACAACCGCTGGATCAACCTGCCCCTTTGTAAAAGGAGCATCAAAAAAGTTTTCCACAATGATGCCGTTGACGCCTCCAGAGGCGAGGGCGGCGGCTTCTTGTTCGGCACGATCAACGACTGCCTTGAGGCTGCCCCCCCACCGTGGCGACGTGGGCAACGGCAGCAGGTGAACAACACCAATCACAGGGTGAGTCGTCTTAAAAATCTGAAATAAGTCCACGTTTCTATTGCTTTCGGACTCAGCAGGCGGCTAAGAGTTACAAGCAATGCGAAGACCCAAAACAGGTGCTTAAAGTCTTCGCAGGGCTAAATTTACTTTAACAGTAATAGTGCACTCGAAAATGGTGCACTCGAATGGTGCACCGGGATGGGATCAGTCAAACCCCACTCCGGATCCTTTGGGCGATCGCCACTGGCCATGTACCCAATTCACCGGGCAGTTCCCTGGGCAATTCTCTGGGAGTTCCCTGGGTAATTCTCTGGGAGTTCCCTGGGTAATTCTCTGGGAGTTCCCTGGGCAACGACAAAGCCAAACGCCCTCCCCTCCATTTTCTACTCCACTTTCCACTCCGTTTTCTACCTCACTGAGCGCTCTCGTGCCCAGTACACCGCCCACTCTAGCCTCCACTAGAACTCTCACGGCACCCCTCCAGACCGGGCACCTTCTCTGCCTAAATCGCTTCAATACTGTGTAGCGCTGAATACTTACTACATTGTTCTTCATACAGACGCTCACGCCAGACGAGGGCATGATCCCCGCAGCCCAAAGGTCAGAATTAAGGCAGTTGAGCAGCTTTTTTGAAATTGTGTAGATATGTTATGCAAATTTGCGCTACTATGTTTACACGGATTGAATGCGATTGCGGTTGACGGTGTCCGCCGATTGAGGTAGCCCCTTGCGGACAGGGAAGTGAAAAGACCGATCCGTTGATTAAGCGATCGCCTCAGATGTTTCATTTCTTTGAATTACACCTGTCAACCTATATCTGCCAACCCATAGAGACTTTGCATGGGCGATAAGCCAACAGTTGCCATTTCGCATTTAGGCTGCGAGAAAAATCGAGTTGATACGGAACATATGCTGGGGCTCCTAGTCCAAGCCGGATATCAAGTCGATACCCAAGAAGATTCTGCCGACTACGTTATTGTCAATACCTGTAGTTTTATTCAATCAGCCCGTGAGGAGTCAGTCCGCACCCTGGTTGAGTTAGCAGAAGCCAACAAAAAGATCGTGATTACGGGGTGCATGGCCCAACACTTCCAGCAACAGCTGCTGGATGAGTTGCCGGAAGCCGTAGCCGTTGTCGGCACGGGCGATTACCACAAGATTGTTGAGGTCATTGAACGGGCTGAAACTGGCGAACGGGTTAGCGAAATCACCGCTGAGCCCACCTACATCGCCGATGAAACGGTGCCCCGCTACCGCACAACGACAGAGGGCGTTGCCTATCTGCGCGTTGCTGAAGGGTGCGACTATCGCTGTGCGTTTTGCATTATTCCTCATCTGCGGGGAAATCAGCGATCGCGATCGATTGAGTCCATTGTGGCTGAAGCCCAGCAGCTTGTTGCCGAAGGTGTACAGGAGATCATTTTGATCTCTCAGATCACCACAAACTATGGCTTAGATCTCTACGGAGAACCCAAGCTTGACGAGCTGCTGCGCGCCTTAGGAAAAGTCGAAGTGCCCTGGATTCGGATGCACTATGCCTATCCGACCGGGCTGACCCCTAAGGTGATTCAGGCCATTCAAGAAACTCCCAACGTCTTGCCATATCTAGATTTGCCCCTGCAGCACTCCCACCCCGAAGTGCTGCGAGCAATGAATCGCCCCTGGCAAGGGCAGGTTAATGACGCCATCATTGAGCGCATTAAATTAGCCGTTCCCAACGCAGTGCTGCGCACGACGTTTATAGTCGGTTTCCCCGGTGAAACAGACGAGCACTTTGACCATTTGCTGCAGTTTGTTAAACGTCACGAATTCGATCATGTCGGAGTGTTCACGTTCTCTCCAGAGGAAGGAACCCCCGCCTACAGCCTGCCAAACCCATTGCCCCAAGCTGTCATGGATGAGCGCCGCGAGGCCTTAATGCAGGTACAGCAGCCAATTTCCCTCAAAAACAACCAGGCTCAAATCGGCCGGGTTGTGGATGTGTTGATTGAGCAAGAGCATCCTTCCACGGGCGAAAAAATCGGGCGTTCGGCTCGATTTGCACCGGATGTTGATGGCTTGGTTTACGTTCAAGGTGATGCGCGCCTAGGAACGATGGTGCCTGTGCATATTACAGGTGCCGATGTTTACGACCTCTATGGTCATATTGCAGACAATACAACGCAACTCAGAGGCGCGCTTGGTCGTGTCTCAGCGTATACACACTAAGGAGACTCGATGACCCTTTCGTTTACCAGTCTAGGTTTGTCCGAGGCGCGTGTGCGCCATCTTGAGAAAATGGGCTTTGATGCTCCAACCCCGATTCAAGCGCAGGCGGTACCGCATCTGCTGTCGGGGCGTGACGTAGTCGGGCTGGCTCAGACTGGCACAGGCAAAACGGCGGCTTTTTCGTTGCCGATTTTAGAACAGCTTGATCTCAACAATCGGGCTGTGCAAGCTTTGATCTTGACGCCAACCCGTGAGCTGGCCGTGCAGGTTTATCAAGCCATTCGCACGTTTAGCGACGATCGCCGCCTGTTTGTGCTGCCGATTTACGGTGGGCAAGCGATCGAACCTCAAATTCAGCGGTTGCGCCGCGGTGTGCAGGTTGTTGTCGGGACTCCCGGCCGAGTCCTAGACCTGCTCGATCGGGGCGATCTGAAGCTCGACCAGATGAACTGGCTCGTGCTAGACGAAGCCGATGAAATGTTGAATATGGGATTCATCCAAGACGTTGAGAAGATTCTCAACCAGGCCCCGGCAGAGCGTCAAACGGCGTTCTTCTCGGCCACGATGGATCGTTCGATTCGCGAACTGACAACCAAGTTTTTGCGATCGCCCATCACCATCCACGTCGAGCAGCCAAAAGCCGCACCCTCGCGCATCATCCAGCTAGCCTACATGATCCCGCGTGGCTGGACCAAAGCACGGGCCCTGCAACCGATCTTGGAATATGAAGATCCCGAATCGGCGCTGATCTTTGTCCGCACCCGTAAGGCGGCGGCAGACCTGACCCGTCAACTGCAAGCGGCCGGCCACAGCGTGGATGAATACCACGGTGACCTCAGCCAAACTCAGCGTGAACGCTTGCTGCTGCGCTTCCGCCAGCGTCAGGTGCGTTGGGTTGTTGCCACAGACATCGCGGCTCGCGGTCTGCACGTCGAAGATTTGACCCACGTGATCAACTACGACTTGCCCGATAGCGTCGATAGCTACGTTCACCGGATTGGTCGGACGGGGCGTGCTGGCAAAGAAGGTACGGCGATTTCGCTGGTGCATCCGCTCGACAAGCGCAAGCTGCGTGAAATCGAACAGCACATCCGTCAGCGCTTGGAGTGGGGCGATATCCCGACCCGCGCTCAGATTGAAGCACGCTACCTGAAGACGCTGCAAAGCCAAGTCAGAGAAGCCATTGTGGGCGATCGCCTCGCTTCCTTCCTGCCGATTATCTCGCAGCTCAGTGAAGAGTATGATCTGCGCACCATTGCAGCTGCAGCGCTGCAAATGGCCCACGACCACACTCGTCCTGCCTGGATGCGTAGCGACCAAGGCTACACCGATGAGCCCGAAGTCTCGTCGCACCGGCAGCGGAGTGGCGGCGGCGGCAACAGCAGCAACGGCGACAAGCCCAAGCTGATCAAGCGCTCGAAGGCACCGGCTTCTCAAAACTAGAGATTAGCTGCTGAATTCTTGAAAGTATCATGTCGCTAAACGCGTTTGGGAGTGGGCAATAGCTCACTCCCAAACCGTTTTTGTGGTATGCCTGTCTTTGTGATCTAGCCATCTCAAGCGGCGATCGCTCCAATGCTCCATTTGCCCGGTCAAGCCCGTATGCTATCTACCGATTTACTGGCCTATTTTCGTCGCGTTAGCGCGGAGCCCTTCACCGTGGTGGATGTGGAAACCACCGGGCATCAGCCCCACAATGCCCGCATCACCGAAATTTCGGTATTGCAAGCCACCTTGGCCGATGGCATCACAGTGCAGCAAACCGACTTGGTGAATCCACAAACCGAGGTGCCGCCACAGATTGTCAAGGTCACGGGGATCACGCAAGCCATGGTCGATGCCGCCCAACCTGCGGCCACCGTCTTGCCTGCCTATCTACCCATGCTGCAATCGGGCATTTTGACGGCCCATAACTTGGAATTTGATTATTCATTTTTGCGGGCGGAATTTGCCCCGTTAGACGTATCCTTCAACCGTCCTGAAACGGAGCAGCTTTGTACAGTCCAGCTCGCGCGGCTGATGCTGCCCGATTTGCCTTCGCGCAGTTTGCCCAATCTGGTCAAACACTTCCAGTTTCCGGTGGGCGAGTCTCACCGGGCAGCGGCCGATGCGATCGCCTGCTGGCTGTTGGCAGAGCGCCTATTAACCGAGATTTTAAACGAAGATGACGACCTGCTGCTGAAGCGGTTTGCCCAGCAGTGGATATCACTCAAAGCTGCGGCGACGCTGTTGCGCTGCCCCACCGCGGCCGCCAAGTCGCGCCTCGAAACAGCAGGGGTAACGGGGCGACCGGTCGGGCGCGGCGAAAGCGCTACGACGATGTATCGCCGGGGCGCGGTCGAGCGCATCGTGGAACCGATCGCCAGCGCTGTGCAACTGTCGATTTTTGATGCCTAAACGTTTCCTCAGCCTACA
>DATNOW010000181.1:0-12032 GCA_036703515.1 Chroococcidiopsis sp. | reverse complement strand
TTGCGGAGTGAAGACCAGATCACCTCTCCTTTGTTACCTGGATTTGCCTGTGGCGTTGCCCGCTTATTTGCCTAGCATCGTGCCCAGCTAACGACCCGCTCCAAAAGACGACGCGATTACGATAGGCTTGAACTTTTTATTATGAGTGAGGAAAGCGATCGCCTTTCGTGACGGGTAGAGAGGGCGATCGCCCTTCGTCATAGGCAGAGGGTCGCTTCACCGCCCTCACTATCAGCACCCCGTAACCGTAGGCTCGAAACTGCCATGCTTCAACTGCGTCCCAACTGCGAATGTTGCAATCAAGACCTCCCACCCGATTCTCCAGATGCCCGCATCTGTTCTTTTGAGTGTACGTTTTGCGTATCCTGTGCAGAATCAATCTTGGCAGGATGCTGCCCCAACTGCGGCGGCGAACTCGTGGCGCGCCCACGTCGCCCGGCTAATAAGCTAGCACAATACCCCGCTTCAACGGAGCGCGTGTTCAAACCTGAAGGATGCAGAAGCGTGGAAGCGATTGGTTAATCCGTCAATAAGTGATTTTGGATTTTTATTGGATTTGTAAGTCTACGGAATGCGTAGACCTACTCCCAAGGACGCAGGCGATCGCATCGATATCATTGCTTGTACTTGGCTAAAAAGATTTAATTACGGTTGAGAAATTGCCTTAGGTGCAGACTTCACTCTGCGTGTAAAAAAAGATTTAAGAAACTTGTAAGTATGCCATCGTGCACAACAGAACTTTACATATAAAGTTCCGCAATGGCCTGACTAAAAGATGCAAGTCGATGTTTAACAAAAGCCTAGTTGCGACTCAGTTGCATCAGTCTAACGGCTATCAATACAGGGTTTTAGCAATTTATCCAGTCATCTCAAGGGGCGATCGCCAGCGTCAAAACTAAGCGATTATCCTGAAAAATCTACGCTAGATGGTACTGTGCGATCGCCAAAACGGTAGGTTACTATGCAAAATATTTAGTGATATTCCGTCTTGTGAGAGCAAAAACTCTTTGCAATAACATCGAGCGGAATTGACAAACGCAGCCAGAGCCCTAGGGCAATTGTATTGATTTTGGTTGGTGTATCACTGAGTAATCTTATATCAGCGTGTTGTGACCGTTCAGGGCATCTCAATATACACAGAGCGTGGGTTCAATATCCTTTAATGTTTTGTGTTAACTAATGTTAAAAAAGAACTCCTGTCCTACGCATCCCGGGTCAACTAGCTCCCCGCATTGAGATCAATTCATTCATCGCTAGTTGGCTACACAATCCAACTATTCAACATTAGTTTTGTGACAAGACCTTAAGAAATAAGGTCAAAAATAGGTATTTAGTAAGTCCCGGCTTAGTTTCTGTTTCAAAAAATAAGCTAGTTGAGTGCTAATGCTATGGATAAAACGTTATACAAAAAACTATATTCATTGCTGATTCCGTTGGAAAAAAGTTCGTTAAATCTGTAAAAAATAGCTCCAATAATATTACATAAAATGATGTTTATTAAGTGCAAGCTCAAAGCAATTATGCTGTTTGATCGATTTTTGCTATTAAATCAAACATCTTCTGGCAAACGATTTAAACTGCTGCGAAATTTTTCGATTGTCAGCTTAAGTACATTTATTTTGGCAACCCTCTGGCTTGCGGTATTTTACCGTCAGCGGGCTATTCATGACCTGATTATCCTATCAGAAGAGAACAATGTTGCCTTGACTCAGGTGTTCTCCAACACGCTTTGGCCAAAGTATGGAACTTTTTTGTCATCCACCCAGACAATCCCTAAGCAAACCTTAGCTGCAGACCCAAGAATTCGTCAGCTTTATCAAGATATGCTAGACCAATTTGAAGGTTTACATGTTGTCAAGGTCAAGTTCTTTGACCTCCAAGGGCGCACGGTTTTTTCAACCGAGCTATCGCAAATTGGGAATGATTACAGTCAAGAGTCGGGATTTTTAACTGCGCGATCAGGAACAATTGTCAGTCAGCTAGAGCATCGAGATAGCTTTAACGCACTAGAGACTACGATCAAAAATCGCCAGCTTCTATCTAGCTATATTCCCGTTCGAGAGGCAGGAGCAAAGGGCAAGATCGTTGGCGTGTTTGAGCTCTATACCGATGTTACGCCCCTGTTAGAGCATGTTCACAGCACCCAGCGCGCCATTGTATTGGGCAGTCTGCTCAGCTTGGCGGCCCTCTATAGCATCCTCTACCTATTTGTTCGCCGGGCCGATCACTTACTTGAAAAGCAATATCAGCAGCTCCAAGAATCCGAAGGGCGCTATCGACAGCAAGCCAGTGAGTTAGAGCAAACGCTAAGCGAATTGCAGCAGACCCAAACGCAAATCTTGCAAAGTGAAAAGATGTCAAGTTTAGGGCAGCTTGTGGCTGGCGTTGCCCATGAAATTAACAATCCAGTTAGCTTTATTCACGGCAATCTCACCTATGTGCAAAATTATGCCCAAAACTTACTAAAGTTGGTGCAATCCTATCAGCGCCATTACCCTAATCCAGTAGATGAAATTCGGGCTGAAACCGAAGCAATCGATTTGACTTTCATTCAAGAAGATTTGCCCAAAACGCTCGACTCAATGACTGTTGGTAGCGATCGCATTCGCGAAATTGTTCTGGCACTGCGGATTTTCTCTCGCCTCAATGAAGCCGAAATCAAACCGGTCGATATCCATAAGGGCATAGAAAGTACGCTCTTGATTTTGCAGCATCGTCTCAAGGCATGCCCCGAGCGCCCCGAAATAGAAGTGATTCGCGAGTATGGATCGCTACCCCTAGTCGAATGCTATTCGGGTTTGCTCAATCAAGTGTTTATGAATATTTTGAGTAATGCGATTGATGCGCTCGAAGAGGAGGCTAAGAAACGTACTTATCAAGAATGTCTAGAGCGTCCCTGGCAGATTAAGCTGCGCACGTCGCTACTGAATGATCAGTGGGTGCAGATGGCGATCGCTGACAATGGCCCAGGCATTCCTCAACCCGTGCAGCAGCGAATTTTTGATCCATTTTTTACCACTAAACCCATCGGCAAAGGGACAGGGCTCGGTATGTCGATCAGCTATCAAATTATTACTGAGCGCCACGGTGGCATATTGTCCTGTGTATCCACACCCAACCAGGGCACCGAGTTTGTGATTCAAATCCCCATCCAGCAGTCTGTCGGTAACGCCAACAGCGCCAGCAACGTCAATTAGCCTACTTCTTAAAATTTCGCGTCATGACCCAGCGTCCTCATGTTCTTCTTCCCGGAAGCCCAGTTCTAAGAGGGCCTTGCGGATTTTAGTCTTCGAAGGGCGCAGTTTTGGGGCCGCTAAGCGCAGTTCACGTGCTGTCTCAAAAAGCTCTCGCATGAGCTGATCCAGTGAGCTTTCATCATCGTCTTCGGGGAGCGACTCCACCCGTCCCTCATAGGCTAGGGTATACAGCTCCAAATGATGTTTGCCAATCACCTTCGCCAGCTTTCGTAGCGTTTCCGGCGTCGGACATGTTCCCTTAAAACACGCCCCCCTCAAGCGCGGCTGAGGCACCCCAGACAAATCCGCCAAACGATTCATGCTGATGCCTTGCTCTTCTAAGTACTGCAGGATGAATCGTCCTAGTGGGGAACAATCTTCGGCTTTGATTTGTAACCTTGCTGGCATTGGCGTGCAATCAGGGACTAGATACAGCGAGTGCAGATTGACGGCTGCAAGAACCGCATCCTGTCCATAGAGCTAAACCTGAATCCTGAAATAACACTCGCCTACCCGGTTATAACGCGATCAGAGTCGATGACGCTGTGAACTTGCACATGCTCATTGTAGTGCGCCACTGGAATATTGTGCTATCACAAGGGATGCGCTAGTGTAGGGCGCAAAATGTGTAAAGTAAAAAGTAAAAACATGGCTCAGGCGGGATTTGAACCTGCGACCTTGGGCTTATGAGTCCCCTGCTCTAACCACTGAGCTACTGAGCCAAAAATCAGTGTTGAAGTAAGCGCTTTTGCGACATTGCACTCAAACAACTTTTCTAAAGTAACATATCAAGCGGGGCGATCGCTAGCTTTAGCGCCTCAATTTCTAAAAAAATTTGCTCGCCCGATTTAATTAGCGCCAGCCCACTGCCAGCCCACCGCCAACTAAATTCGAGACAAGTACCAGACAAACGCCCGACAAAAGAATCGCCTCAAGCGAGATTAACTCGTCTGAGGCGATCTTATTGCTCTAGAGACCTTCAACCTAGCGCGGTAGGTAGGCGATGGGGTTGACGGTGCCTTGGCTCGGCAGATGCACTTCAAAGTGCAGGTGGGGCCCGGTGCTGTAGCCAGTGCTTCCAACTTCGGCGATCTGCTCACCTTGTCTGACACGTTGACCTACACGCACAAGGTTCCGGCTATGGTGGGCATAGCGGGTCATGCTGCCGTCTGCATGGCGGATTTCAACCATATTGCCATAACCGCCAGAGTTCCAGCCAGAGGTTTCGACAACGCCATCTGCTGCTGCAAACACAGGGGTTCCGACGGGTGCACCAATGTCAATGCCTCGGTGCATCCGACCCCAGCGCCAGCCATATCCCGAAGTCAAGACGCCATGAGCGGGCCAGGCATAGCCGTTAAAGGTGTTAACCCCGTTGGGCAAGTAGGCTTCGGCATTGGGCAGCGGCGGCAGATCTGGTGAAACAACCTGACCGGTGATCGGTTGCAGGAGCGGACGATAGCTCTCAGAACCTAGAGGCGCAACCGCTACCACCTGGCTTGAAGACTCAACCGTGCTTCCAGACTGAACTGCGGCAGTTTGACGCTGCAACGCTGCCGACGCACGCTCTGGGTCAAACTCAGGGTTGACGCTAGAGGCTTCCGGCGGCGTAGTTAGCGCTGCTACAGGGCTAGTGGGCACGACGGCGATCGCAGGGCTTGGCTGTGCGGTCGGCTCAGCCGCAGCTACCGATGCGGCATTGCGAGAGCGCAACTGATCGATCTCTGTGATCAAATTGTCCATGAAGGGTGTAATTTCACCCTGAGCGGAGGCTTCAGAAGACGGAACAATTACGCTATCGGCAGGAGCTACAGCGGCCACATTGGTGGACTCTGTCTCAGCCGGGGCTGATACTCCAACAAACTCTGTCGAAAACATCGCACCAGAGGTAGGAACTTCTGGGGTGACTGCGCTGCTCACGAGTGAAGACCGATCGGCAGCCATCGGAACGGTAGGAACCGCGACTGCATCAGGTAATTGCGTCAGAGCAGGAACAACAGTTGAAGGTTGCTCAGGCATCAATTGAGAAGCGACAGAATGCGATGCGGCGGAACGTGATGTCGCAGAGTCTAGGGCAACGGCGATCGGTGCATTATCGACTGCGGTCGTTGGGGTGGTCGACAATGTTTGTGATGCAGCACTTGCCGGAATACGCAGCATCTGACCGACCAAAATAAAGTTTGGGTTATCGAGTCGGTTGAGTGCGATCAGAGACTCTAGCGGGACGTTGTTGCGTCGTGCAATCTCAGCGACTGTTTCACCCCGAGCCACGCGATGAGTGGTGGGTGCAGCTGAGCTAGCAGGTTGCACAGGAACAATGGTTTCTGGGGTTGATTCGACGGGTTCCGGCAGCAATGGCGCATACTGGGGTACCGTCAAGACTTGATCAACCTGGAGTTGATTGGGATCAGCGAGGCGGTTAACGTAGGCTAGCTGATCTTGAGGAATATCGTAGTTGAGGGCGATCGCGCCTAGGGTATCGCCGGGCTTGACACGATAAGTTGCCGAACTTTGAGCATCTAAGTTAGCGGGCTCGAGGTTCGCTACCGAAGCCTCGGCTGGGCTCACAGAGGGCTTATCAGCGTCAGAGGAAAGCTCCATTCGGGTGTTATTCAAACGCTCGGTTTGAACGTAGCCCTCGGGATGAGATTTTGAGGTGTCGGTGAATGCTGTATCGCTCGACTGGACAGAACGCATTTCAGACAGGCGGCTTCTCAACTTCTGCCGCTCTTGCCGCATCCGTTCAATCGAATTGACACGACCTGCTTTCGAGGCATCATCGAGGGCGCTGCTAGGCACCGATGCTTGAGCAGAGGCGTTGTTTGGGGTGATGACGTTTCGGCTGGCGACCACCCTGTTGGCTGTCGCTGATTGAGGCTGTGCAGGAATACGAATTACCTGCCCGGCTCGAATCGAATCGTTAACCGAAATGCCGTTGGCGCGAGCAATCACGCTAACGGGAACGTGATAGGCGCGGGATAAATGCCACAGGGTTTGCCCCTCTCGCATTACATGCTCGACCATGCCGCCAGGTAAGGCTGCCTGGGGTACCACAGCAGTCACAGAATTTGCAACTGGCTCTGCAGCGATGGCTCCATCGTCTTGGCGAGGCAACAGCAGGCTAGATGCCCCCATCGACAGGGCCAAACCGATCATGGCAGCAGAGGTGCGAGCCTTACGATTAACGCCTGAGACGGTTTGCTTTATCATTCCTTCCTCGGCGTCGAGAGAAGGCGATTGGCTAGAAACAGGATTAACCATTTGCGGGAATGCTCGTTTCAAAGAACGACCTCCTAATGAGCAGCGTTTAACTGACCTCGTTTCACCGAATTCAAATTCTAGGTGTGACCTTCATCACGACTAGAGTACGGTGCGGATCACTCACAGACGGGTATGACTAGGTAAGATTACCCTGCTTTTTTGACTTAGACAAGCTTACACCAGTCAACCAAAAATTCAATACCGCACATCTAAAAAAACCTAATCATTGCCTAAAGGTTTTGATCTGCGCCACTCTGAAATGGGTATAAGCCCGGAGATGAACGCCGTTTCGTAAACTAGTCTACCCAATCATTGTTTGAATGTTATCCGTAGAGAATAATTAAGCGGATTCGCTGTCTCTACAGAGATACTCAATTTTGAGTTAACCCAGTTTTCATGAGATAGCTACAAGCTCCGGAACCTTTGCTGGATGTTCGTTTTTCTTAATAAGGAGTATTTTTGGCTTGTTGATCTCGAAGATTCTTATTTTATTTATCAGGGTTGATTATTTAGGGCTCAGAGCTTAGAAACTCATCCTTCTGAAATGCCCTAAAAACAGTTGATTCACGGTTGACACCCCGAGTTTAGATTGTTCTAGCAAATCGATGTCAGTGCAGTTAGGGGCAAATCAAAATTCACCGAATTTCTGCCACTCTGATTTGCCTAAATTTCATATAAATTTCTTATGTTAAGCCACTCGATTTAGTATTGTAGAAGACTGAATGACCGAAAGTAGCCTAAACTACAACTCAAAACAGCGTTGAATAGTGTATTCCACAAGACATCTTGAGCACACTCAAACGCTTGCACGGCATGATCTGGCGGTATTTTCTCTAGACTCTTATTCAACATCTTTATCAAACAAATTAGGTTAAATTGTTGATTCTAATTAAGCTCGAATTCCCGCATTAGTTCTAGCGATCGCCTTTATCGCTATGAAGTGATGGAGCTATGAGAAATGCCATTGCAACCATTGCTGATGGGCTGCAAAAGCTGACATCGACGACCTTGGCACATCGAGCTAATGCCCATGCGCCCTGAGGTATCGGGATTGGTGTCAAGTATGGACTCAAATATCCCTTGCGCCTATCTTGAAGCCTCAAGAGAGTTGTGAGAGAGACCAATCCGCCGCAATGCCCAGTAGTTAAGTTGCCAGTCAAATCGGCGCAGTCAAATCGGCGCAGTCAAACTGCGCTCAAATTGCGTACTAAAATTACGTGTAATACCGTTTCTATATGAGGCTGCGCCTTATCTACCCCCGGCTGTCGCCGTCCCCCTTGCCAAGGGAACAGGGGGTCATAGATTTGGCGCATCTTCACAAAAAATTGGTATAAGCCGCCGTCAACCCAATTCTCCTAGCTGACGACGGGCTTCAAATAGGCCCACAGCCGCACTTACCGACAGATTTAAGCTGCGCACACCGGGTTCTGCCATGGGGATATAGACGGTGTGATCGCAGATTTCGAGCACTTCTGGGGGCAACCCTGCGGTTTCACAACCAAACAGTAGCCAATCGTTGGGCTGAAACTGAAACTTAATATAACTACATGCTCCCCGAGCGCTAAAGCCGACCCATCGCCCACCGCGCTGGTGATGATGGCTTTGAAACTCGACGAGGGTGGGGTGATAGTGCAGCTTGACGTAGGGCCAGTAGTCTAGACCCGCTCGCTTGAGGTAGCGATCGCTAATTTCGAAGCCCAGCGGCCCTACCAGATGCAGTTCTGTTGAAGTAGCTGCGCAGGTTCGGGCAATATTGCCAGTATTGGGTGGAATTTGAGGATGGACTAAAACAACCTGGGGCATATTGCCAAATTTGATCTCAGAACTCGGAACATTCCGGCGCTAGCGTAAAACTACGGATAAACCGCCTAACTTGAGGCGCGAACTATAGTTTTTCTTAATAAGTCGAAAGGCGCAAGGATTTCTGGCGGCAAAATATGGTCTCGGAGTCAAAAAATGCGACATCGTATCCCAGATCTTGCTTTTCTCTGCTGCTCATTGGGTAGTCTCCATGCGACAGTCTTCATTAGACAGTCTCCATTAGACAGTCTGTTGAGTCGTTTGCTCAACCACGCAGGGGCATGGGCGAGCATTGGCAGGGGGATGACGTCCGTTTGTGGCTGATCACGCGACCAAGGGCTGACACAGATCATCGCTTAAGGACATTTCGATCGCTTCAGCGTCATGAATCGCCTGAATGATGACGGCACGTGGGTCTAGTCCCTGTTCGCAGCTTTGGAGCCAGCGTTGGGCTTCATTGCCTTCACGCAAAATTTTCTTCACTGGTAAGAGGAAGCAACCAAACCCTTGGGCTTTTGCGGTGCTTTCGACCTCGGCGTAGAGCGATTGCACCCAGTCTCGGGCCAGAATGGGGCGGCCGTCTTGCCAATGGCGCAGTTCTGCCTCTAGGCTCTGTTTTGACACGGCGGCTTCGTTGGCTTCGGTGATGGCGATGAGGTCGTCGTGGCGCGATGACGAGGGCAGGTTGCTCAGGGTCAGAGGGTCAAGGCTGGGGTCTTGAATCAACTGCAGCAGTCGGGCTTCGAGTAGGGCTGCGATCGCCAACAGTGCAATGGGGTCAGCAACAAGGTCGCAAATTCGCAATTCTAAGCGGTTGAGGCTGTAGGGGCGGCGATCGCCATTGGGTCTGACCGACGACCACAGGTGGCGGACATTTTGCATTGTCCCAGCAACGAGCTGCTCATCGGTCCATTGGATAAAGTGGGCATGGCTTTCAAACAGGGGGACATCGGCTGGCGTTTTGGGAAACAGCCCCCAGCGGGTGGAATGGTAGCCCGTGATTTGACCATCGAGAAAAGGCGATGAGGCGCTGAGCGCCAGATAAAGCGGTGCTTCTAGGCGCACGAGGCGACAGGCCCGCATTAGCAATTCTGGATCGCTGATGCCCATATTGATGTGGACGCTGGCGGTAACAACCTTGGTGCCATAGGTTTGCTCGATAAACGTATGGTAAGGATTGTGGGGATCAGAACGATGAAAGCGATCGCTCCCGCCGAGGGACATGGTGCTGCCTGGAATCAGCGTGTAGCCGTCCTCTAACTGATGGAGATAGGCCCGCAGACGCTGACGGGGGCGCACTAACTCGCACAGTAAACGCTCATAGCGGCACAGGGGCGGCGTGGTGTATTCGACATTGCGGCTGTCGGGTTCTCGCACAAAGCCGTCGAGATCCGCCACAATTCGATCGGAAAAACCGATGATGTCACCCTGCGGGGTGCCCGTATACATCTCGATTTCAAAACCCTTAGACAGCATAGTGGCTCCCATAATGACGATTCGGACTGGGGGGGATGGCGCTCAAATGGGCAGGTTGGCGCGGGGGTTAAAGCTTTCGATTTGACGCAGCTTTTCGTAAAGCTCTTGCTCTTGGGGCGTCAGCTCACGGGGCATGACAATTTGCAGTTCCACAATTTGGTCGCCGCGCCGCCCGTTGGCAGGATAGCCCTTGCCCCCCAGACGCAGCTTTTGTCCGGGGCGCACCCCCGCCGGGATCATCATTTTGACCGGGCCATCCAGGGTGGGGACTTCAATCGGAGCCCCCAATATGGCTTCACTCGGGGTGATGGGCACCTGACAAAAAATGTCAGTGCCGTCGAGCTTAAAAAACGGATGGGGTGCTACTTCAATCGTAATGTAGAGGTCGCCGCCCGATACGCCTTGTCCCCGCAGGCGGATCTTTTGCCCCGTGACCATGGCGGGCGGCATGTTGACTTCGAGCGATCGCCCATCTTCGAGGCGAATCCGTTCCCGCCCGCCGACGTAGGCCTTATCGAGGGGGACCGTCAACTGGGCCTCTGCGTTTCTGGCGTTGCTAGAACGCGACACGGTATAGGAGGTGCGCGTGGTGCCGGGGCGATAGGGATCGCGCTCGGGGGCACGCACATTGGCAGCCGCTGCTTCGGTGCGCCGATTAAGAAGCTGTTCAACGAAGGTGTTGAAGTCAGAAAACTGGCCAAAGTCAACTTCGTCTAGCGGCACTCGCCCGTTGGTGCGTGTTCCCCAGTTTTTAGCGCGAGGAGCCGCATTGCCTTGGAACGCTCCCTTATTCCAATAGCGGCTGAACTGGTCGTACTGGGCGCGTTTGGTCGCATCCGAGAGGACTTCGTAGGCCTCGCCAATGGATTTGAATTTCTCTTCCGCTGCCTTATCCCCAGGATTGAGATCGGGATGGTATTGCCGCGCCAACTTTCGATATGAACGCTTGATCTCCTCAGGAGTGGCTTCTCTGGGCACCCCCAGAATTTGGTAATAGTTCCGAAAGTTTTGCATGGGTGGTCAACCAGGGATGGGCAATGATGCCCCATTGATCAAGGTGGATGAAATCTAGGGTTTAGTCCAAACGCTACAGTACGAGCGTGGCCCTGTAAAGGCAAAATCCGTTCTCAAGGCAAAATCTGCGAAGCCGGAGCATAGGCAAGGAGCAATAGCAGGAAGAACCCGATCAAGGCAACATCTGGCGATCGCCCGCTTTTTTCCTATGCTCTCCTTTCTAATCGCTCAGGGGATATTAGCCCGCTCAACCCCCCGTAGCCGTTGGTTAGAGCACTCTCGTCTGTGGCCGGTAAGGCCAACCCTAGCGGTGTGGCTGTAACAGTCCACCGAGAATCGCCATCCTAGTACAACCCCATAGAGACGAGAGAATAGAGATGCCAGAGCCGGAGCGTTAACACTACTCCAAGCTTAGCCTACAGCCATTCGTCATCGTCGCCCCAGTCATCGTCGTCATAACGATTAGAGGCGTCATTATAGGATGAACGGCGGTCAGACGGGGGGGGCACGTCGCTATAGCGATCGCGTCGTTCAATCGCAGAGTCTCGGCCCGAGTCCCGGCTATCGCGGCGCACGGGCGGTTCGCGACGAGGGGTTTCACCCCAGGCACCGCGATCGCTGCGATCATCACGGCGATCGCGGTCTTCAAACCGATCGCTGCGATCCCAGCTATCACGGGCGGCAGGCGGCTGCCTGTCCCAACTGTCGCGGTCGGGCGGGCGACGCTCGGGGGGCTGGCGGTCGGGGGGTTGTCTGTCAGGGGGCTGCCGATCCCAGTTGTCACGAGTAGTGGGCGATGGTTTGTCCCAACTGTCGCGCGCCGGAGGGGGCTGCCGATCCCAGTTATCGCGGGTGCTGGAGGGCTGCCTGTCCCAACTGTCACGCGCTGGAGAGGGTTGCCTGTCCCAACTGTCACGCCCACTGGCGGCAGGGCGATCCCAACCATCACGGGGGGTCATGGAGCCGCGATCGCCCCAGCGATCGCGATCGTCGTAGCGATCGCGGCTGTCCCAGCTATCGCGTCGATCCCAAGCATCTCGGTTGTCGTAGCGATCGCGGCTATCCCAGTAGGAGAAGTCATCGTCTTCATCGCCAAACAGGGTGCGTTTGATCGATCCTAGGATGCCGCCTTCCTCTTCTTCTTCCTTGTTGAGGTCGTACACCTCGCGGTTGAGGTCGTAGAGCGCATCTTGAAGCTGGGCTTGGGCCGTATCAATGCCGCGCTCATCGCCACGCGACAGGCAG